>JAHJBZ010000033.1 GCA_018813295.1 Patescibacteria group bacterium
ACTCATGTTATCCCAGTTCTCAGAATCTCCAAAAAGCTCAGCAAGGTATATTAATACTGTTATTTTTGTGAATTCAGATCTGGTAATGCTGTCATCCGGACGGAATGTATCCAGAGGTACCCCAAAAGCTGTATCTCCGATTATGAAGTGTTTCTCCTGAAGGTTTTCTATGTATGGGGAATAGAGAGAATCTGAGGGGAGGTCGGAGAAGAAAGATCCATAAGCAATAGCACACGTAAGAATAGTAATTAATATACTCGATACCGTGACCATTAGGTATTTTAGGATCTTAACTTTCATAAAAGTTAATGTTATGTGGGTTTTTAATTATAGCACAATCTAATCTTAGTCTTAGAATGACAAACTGCCTCTCATTCTAATAATTAATTCCTGAATTGCAGTTTCAAATGTCTGGGTGATGTTGTTGGTTTGGTTGGCATTTGTGATTGCTTTGTAAACAATGGAATTTAAGATGTCATCCGATGAAGTGCTGTAGGTAGAATATTCAGTGTAATTTATGAAATTCATCAGATAATAAAGCAATCTGTAGCGACCAAATTCTACATCTTGCCCAATTGATGGGTCTATCACTCGCGTGAAGTAATAGAACATTTTTTCAAGATACAGATTTTTTAATGCTTCATAATTTGGCTCATTCTGAACAAATGACGAGAGAGACGTTGCAGTTTTATCATCTAAACACTCAATCATTTTCTCAATTCCCTCCTGTTCAGTTATGGTTGTCTCTTCTCCCGCAAAACGCTCACCAGGTCTTGAAAACAAGCTCCAATCACCAGCATGTGGGTGATCCGCATCTGGTTTTAGCAATACTCTAACCTTAACAACTTGGTATTTATTACATTCTGTGATTGGAATGCTGTAATTTCTTTCTGTAGTATTTATTATCAGACTGTCTCCGGCCCACAATTCATATTGAATGCCCTGATCCACAGTTTCACCATACCAGGTCCAAAGAATTTCCTCATCGTTTATGATTTGTGATTGAAGGAATATGCCAGTATCGTAGGCAAAAACAGGTACAGAAACAGTGTCGGCTTCCGATCCTATGGTGTGATAAGCAGTATGTGCACTAACGTAATAACGGAGGTAATCTTCCGGATAATCATCTCCGGGAATTGCCCCTTCAAATACCAATAGATCATCTGTACTTTCATCACGTTTATGTATGAGAACCTGATTCTGGACACCTCCTGCTGCATTTAAATAAAACATCTCAACAACATTTACCAGTTTGCCGTAAGGTGCAATTTCAATCCGGACAGGAAATGGATCTCCCAACAACGCTTCATGTGCAACATCGTGCGTCATCATAGGTTCTGCAACGTCCACATCGGGGTAATTAATGGTTTTTACCGGATAATCTTTAATATATATCTGAGCTGACCCACTTGATGCTTCAGATAACGGGAGAGTGGAATAATATTGTAAAACAAATCTATTAGAACCGCGCTTTTGTAATAAGTCATGAATTACAGTTAAGTCCGTACCAAAAGAACCAAGATACCCACCTGCCATTGAATGGCTTAGGCTCGCGTCTTCTGTGTTATCTGACCTCAGGCTATGCAATTGTTTTATAGGTGCTCCAACTACAAAGGTAATAAAGTCATTAGCTGCTAATTCATTAATTGTCTCTCGAACATTATATGTCGTATCTTCCCCACGATCCTGATCATAAAATTGAGATCCGTTTATTATTAAAGCTACTTTTTCCGCCCCCGAACGTGATGAAGTTGAAGCGAAATTATAAATTTTATTAAGGCCATAAACCCTTTTTGGATGCGATGAATCAAATGCCATGCTATCTATTGAAGTCTCAAGATTTGCGAATTCCGTATAAGACTCAGGTGTTTCATCTTGAGGTGTGTCACTACTACTAAAAGCGGTTATATTAACCTTTAAATCCACACCTTGATTTTCCATATACAAGATTAGTGATTTAAGGTTGCTCCTGATAATTGACTGATAATTTTCAGTATTACCACTCTGATCCAGTAGTATAAAGAGATCAATTTTATTGTTTGAAGAATCCGGTGGCAGAATAACAATTGGCCCATTGTTTCTTTCGCCATTTTCAGAAACATGGAAATGTCTTGCAAATAAATTACTTGTATCTCCGGTAATTTTTAAACTTAATTGCACCTGTGGAAATGAACTGATGTCCTCTTCTTCTACGGCAACAGTGTACAAAGTACTAGCCTTAACAATTACGACTGTAATTAAGACGAATAGAATGGCGAATACTATGTTTGTTTTATTCGGGAATTTCATTAAGGACTTAGAATTAAATATGTTAGATGTTAGATAAATTTCTGCCTACGGCGGGGACCTAATAGGGGACCTAATTGGTGTAATACACCCATGAGGTCACCAATTAGGCCACCAATTAGAAAATGTCAATTGTCTATTTATTAATAGAGGAGTCAGAAAAATGAACAAAATTAAGACCAGGCATTATTCCTTCTTCAGCCTGACGTTGAACTTTAACACGTTGATATAATCCAGTTGATGTAGCACCAATTACATCTATTATCTGCATCATATTTGGAAGCGCTACGGGCTGGTTTTGGTAACTGGCTGACAATTTATAATGCACGGGCACATTATCCAATGTCTGAAAGTAAATAATGTAATTATTGTTTAGCGGTTGAAATCCCGAAACACGAATCTGGTCATCATAGCCCTCTACATATCCTCCAAAATTTACAGATATTGGCTGGTCGCTCGTGGGGAAGTTCATGCCGTTTTGTGATTCATCCTGGGTATTAACCGAAATGCGCTGTACGGAGCTCTCAAAGCCATATTTTAAGCTATCAAAATCCAAGAAACTGATCATAGCACCCTCCCTTGGGAATACAAAAATTTCAAAAAGCAGTTCAGAATTTTCATGATCTTGATTGTATTCAAAGGCAATTTCATTAAAATTGTCTTCCATGCTTATTTCACGTAATACAAATGCTTTTGCGCTTCGTGGTTCAAGACCATAAAAAGCTTTCTGATCCAGAGTCTGACCATCGGCCAAGTAAGCACTGCTTGTTACAATCCGATTATTAGGGTTGTATGCATCAGCAGTATTTAAATCATTAGCACTTAGTCCCATTTCCCTCTCTATATAAAATGAATTACTTTCTTCGTTGTACGGCAAAAATTCCTCAATTTGATCATTCACGCTTATATCTTTTTCAGTCAAAAATTTAATATTACGATTTGCATTATCACCAGTACCAACAATTCCAAAAGAGGCTTCAATAGCACCTTCAGCTGAATATAGAGCCTGAGCTGAAGAAAGAATATCAGCATTTACAGATATTTCCTGAAAAAGCAGACCGAAATCAATTAAAATTAATGTATAAAGTGCCAATGCTATCGAAACTAGAATTGCGTACATCTATTTAAGCTTTAGGGATTAAGTTTTAAGGATTAAGCAAGTCTTAAGTTTAGGTTTTAGCTTACAGCTTAAGGCTTATAGCTTAAAACTTAAAGGATATTAATAACCTTATCAGTACCAAAAGATAGCGTGGTTACGCTAGTTTCATCATCTTTGAATTGAAAATCCAGCTCTATTATTTGATCTTCATAGGCATCCTCAAAGGCATCAATTGGATTAAATGAATAATTTTCATCAGTTAGCAATGAATCATATCCGCTAACAAACGTGATTTTCCCGAAAGGCGGTGTAAAAAACATAAATGCGGAATTTACTGAAGTTCCAGGATCTGATTCGTCGGTTTTTAAACGTATATCCTTTAAATAAACTACAGGTGATGGCATTTCTTTTTCGGTTTGATAAAGAGTTTTTGCATCTTGTGTATCGCTATCTATAACTTCAGTTGTCATTTCCATGTAATAATATGGCTCTGGGTCACCAAAATCGCTATCAGTCTTAAAGTGAAGTGCATAATGACTTGGAATAAAATCCGGATTCATTAAATCTCCTGCAGATAGGGCTGCAATGGATTTCCCAGCCAATGCATATCCCATATTTGTCACCAAATCAGTTTTTATTTGATGCAATGTACGGCGCATGGAGATATCTGAACGAATTGAAGTTGTGAAAGGAGCTGCCATTACCATTAAAAACATCATAAGTCCGGCGACTATAAGCAATTCTATCATCGTAAACCCTTTGTTTTGCAATCTTTTTTTAGTGATAAAAAAACATTAAATGACACTTTTTCAGTCTGACAAACGATATTCTTGAACAAGAAAATTGTTCAAAAAGCTTAAAGTTTTTGTTTTTTTATCTCTCTTTTATTGCATACTGTTTTCCAGCTCAGTAACACCATCTTCCCCCATATTACCTGCTACTGGGGCTATGTCGGATAATTTTCTATTTGATGCGACAACACAATAGGTTCTATTTCCTTCTTCTGAGCCATATGTACCACTACCACTATAATCGTCATTTAAGTCAGGATCAGTTTGGTTTTCCAAAAAGGCACATAATTTCCATCCGTTATTATCAGCCCCATAAAGGTACTCATACATATTACCTGAAGTATCGTGTGTAATTCCCTGCTTAGGATCTTCAGCCAAAGCCAGTAACCCCTCTCCGTCGGCATATTTCAAAACTTGGAAACATGTCATAAGCATTTCATAGTCTGCAACAGCATCGCATTCAGTAATTTTTCCTCTTATTTTTCTGTTTTTTACAGTAGGATTTGGTGGTTCACCATAAGAAGCTACAAATTGTTCCACAAGAGCAGCTACTTGTTTAATTTCGTTCTTTCTCTCCGTATCACGTGCTTTAGAGCCACCTTGTGAAAAAAGGTAATTTGCGGAAGCAGCAATCAAAACTGCCATTATTACAATAACAACCAATAGTTCTACAAAAGTAAAACCAGATCGATTGTTTTTAAGTAGGGCGAGATGACGTTTCATATGATATTAGTTAATTAGTAATGTTGCCTGTTTATTATAGCGCGATTGCGTGCCCTGATTCAAATCTCGTTTAGCTGATAGTTAAATTAAGCTCTGTGCATTTTCGTAGAAGGCAATAATTGCACTTCCAATTGCATAGGCAAGAAATACGGCAAACATAACAATAATTGCATAAAAAACCGCACTAAATCCTTTAATTGCACGCTCCAAGCGAATTACAAATAGTTCATCCAAATCATTTCGCACATCCATTAATGTGTCTCCAAGGCTTGCGGTTGCGCCACCAACCTTAGCGGCTTGTACAATTGATGGAATTAGATAATCTCGCCCAGCATCATTTTCTTTTATTATCGCGGTAAATAAATCATCTCCGCCCTGCATGCATTTTATTATGTTAGTGTATGTATTCTGCATGCAAACATTATTATTTTGTCTGATAATAATTTCCATCGATCTAATGATATCTACATTCTTTGTAAGTAATGTGGAAAGTAAATATGCGAATTGTGCAGTGTAATAAGTGCGCAGGGTTTTACCTAAAATAGGCATGTGCAATAAAAAGTCATGCCACCACCAACGTGTTTTTTCATGATTTACGGTGAAATAGTAGAAAGTTGCAATACTAAGACCAAAAATAATTCCAATAATAATGCCGAAACGCACAAAAAATTTAGAAAGCGTTAAAAGGAAGTTCATAGCCCATGGAATTGCCATCTTTTCACCAAATAGTGCTTTAAATTGAGGTATTACAAAGATAACTACTATAAGTGCGACAACAAGAATCATTATAAGTGTTACACCACGTTTAATTAGAACCGAATGGAACTTTGCTGTTAATTCCATTTGTTTTTTCTTTTCTTTCACATAATCGCTTAAGTATTCACCAAGGTTAGAAGATGTTTCACCGGCTTCAATAATTCCTAAAAATTCTTCATCAAAGTATTGCGGAAAAATATTAAAAATTTCCACCTGGCTTGTAAAAGGTTTTTCCATCCTCTCTATCAGCTTCATAATTACATTTTTCAAGCCCTTGCTGTCTTCATTTTCTCCAATAAATTCCAAAGTAGCCTTTAGTGTACGTCCTCGAGAAAGTGAATTCCCAAGCATTTTAATTAAACGTAATACATCTTTTTTTGCAACTTGAGATAGACGACTAATAAAATCGATTTCTTGCAATTTTGTCCACCAGGTATCCTTGCGGGCATCGGTAATATCATCCAAGGTGGCCCGGAATCCCTCTCCTTTTAAAATCTGAAGTGCTTCTTCAGGTGTTTGAGCCTTAATTTCGACTTTCTTTTTATTACCAAAGGCATCCGTTGCTGTAATTGTAAAAATAAACATGTTTATTTATTAAACTCTAAATTCTAAACTCGAAACTCTAAAAAATGATAAATATTATTTGCGTTCTATCGTCTGGAAAATGCTAGGTTTAATGAAATATACAGGATCAAGTGGCTTGTAGGAATTAAAACGTGTTTGCCGATCCAATTCCATTAATATTGCTTCATCCTGCTCCAAGCTGGTGTATGCGGCTAATTGAGGCTCTTTAAAATTTCTCCAATGAGCTGCTGAATCATGAAAGAACGCCTCATATCCTAAATAAAATATTAAAAAGAAGGCGAATACAATTGCGATTTTACGAATTAATTTAATCATGATTGTTATTTAGAATTAGAAATTTAAAAAATAGATATTAGTAATCATCTCCAACCAAGTGATAGGCGTATACGGAGAAATTTGCCTTATAAATTCCGTCACCTTCTTCAATCTCCAATGTCATAATATCCATTAGGCGCAAAGAACTACGCAGTGATCCTATAAAACTAAGTATATTAGGCAATGCGCTTTCTGTTGAAAATGTATATTCATATGGCTCAGCTACATAAAGCAAATCGTCGTAATAAAATTGAGATTCAGGAACCTCTCGAATCCCAATAGCATCAATTACCATTCTGTTTTTTGCTGCGATGTCTTCAAGCATGGCAATAATTTCTTCAGCTTTTTCATCGGCATCCGGAACAGCAGCATAAACGGTGTACATATTTTCTACAAGCGTATTGCGATCTTCTTCAAGTTTTGTTAGAAATTCATTATTTTGCTCTTCCATTTTTATTACCTGACTCTGCTCGTCTAAATCATTGTTTAACTGATCAATTTCGGCAAGGAGGGCAGGGCCGTTCTTCCATGCAAAAAATAAAATTACGATAAGAACAATAGTACAAATCAGATTGATCTGATCCAGCGTAGAACGGCTTTTTTTAATTTGAGTCAAAGTATCCAGCACTCCTTCACCTTCTTTTTTAAATTCAATTTTATTTATAATGCGGGTGATAAGTGAGCTTTTCCCGAATTTCTTTTCACAAAATCCCTGAATGTTTTCAGGCAATTTCTTGAACTTGTTTTTCAATGAATCAAATTTGCTGATTGGAGCACTTGATGACACTTGTTCTTCGACAGGTGTTTCTTTCTGCTTATCATCAAACTCTGGAAAATCCTTATTCTCAATCATTTGTTTAATAGTTAGTTATTAAGAATTTATAAATAATCGAATTTTAATTTCCATACCCAATACGCAACTTCTGCACGAGTTACAAACTGGTCTGGTTTTAATTCGCTAACAATATTGTCGAGTAATCCATTATCAATTGCCACACGTACAACTGGGTATATATCATCTTGTGGAGACACATCCGTAAACGGCAAGATAATAGGTTTTACTTCTTCGTTAGCTTCGTTAGCTTCGTTAGCTTCATTAGAATATGGAATTTCAATCTCAAAAATAGTCAGAATAGTTTTTAATGCTTCAATACGACCAATCTCCTGGTCAGGATGGAACAGGCCTACATCATCACCTTCTGCAATGCCCATCTGGCTTGCCAATTGAATATATTGATAATGCCAATCCTTCTCTGAAAGATCGATGTATTGTTTATATTCATCTATGCTAATGGTGTCGTTAGATAAAAACTCAAATAATGCGACCTTAAAAAATTCAGCGCGATTAATACTGTTATCTGGCCTAAAGTAGCCATCTGGATACCCCTCGATTGTACCTGCAATGGTTAAATCACGAATTGCCTGTGCGTAATATGCATGAGAATCCACATCTGGATAAGGCATTGGATTTTGCCAGAATTCAGGATCAAGATCTGTCTGAAGTACAAAAGAATAAATATTCTCAAAGTAGTTATACCAACTGGATGTAACTTGGCGAGGTGTACGCTGCGCCCCAGATGGAATTTTAACCTCGGTAAACAAATCCGAATCTTTAAAGCTCTTAAGCACACGACCGAGTGAAGCATAGTCGACCGATTCTATAGGCAAGGTCACCAGGCCTTTGTTGTTTATCTGAAATTTAGTAACTCGTGCGTCTTGAGGTAATAAACGACGCAAATCATTAAGAACTTGTGTGAAGTCAAAAACTAAATATGGATTTTCCTCATCGCTTCCACTTATTACATTTTTTCTAGCTTCCAAAATCAGATTTAATGCATATAATCCTTCGCGATATGTATTGATTTGATCTAATAAATCGGTTTGATCACTTTGGGTTGCGGTCAGTTCTTCTATAGTCTGATTTCCATCTTCAAAATCTGCTCTTAACGGCCTAAGCACACCTATGCGGATGTAAATATAGCCAAAAACAAAGAAGCAGATGAGAATAGCTAGGATTATTGTTGTGAATTTAGATTGTTTACCTTTAGTCATTGTGTGAAATGTTAAATGTCAAAAGTTAAAAGTCAAATGTTGTTTTTATAACTACTAGGAAGAGTATTTCGCAATGTATAAGTTGTTTGGTAAGAGGCTCTAACCGTTTGATATGCCATCAATTCATTTTCATCGGCCGCTTCCCCAAATGGATAACGATGACGAGCTCTTACATAAATTTGAACATATGGTTGCAAATCCCGATCACCACTAACGCGTGGATCAGCTGGCACTTCAATGTCAAAATCTTCAATTACGGTTTCTGATGAGTGTAACGGAAATGCATCTCCATTGCTAAACGCGATCATTAAACGAGCGGTATCTCCGTTATCACCACTTGAGGTATATGGTTCGCGGTAAATAGTAAAATACTGGGTTTCAGCACGGTCGGAAAAAATTGATATCTTATCAGTTTCTTGATTAATTCCTTCGCTCGGTTGGTTGCTATTGCTTTCGATTGTATCCGCATAATTAATTGCAAATCCTGAGCGTACAAGGCCGGGAATCCCATTATTTAAGGCAATACTGGTTTCAAAATTTATATCTTTTTTATAACGAATAACTTCCTTAAAGTGGTATACGGAAAATAAATTCTGCATAACGATCGCGGAAAGGAATCCAAAAAATCCCATTACAATTATTAATTCAATTAAGGTAAAACCCTTATTATTAGGACTTTTAAGATTATTAAGACTATTACGACTATTGGGATGTAACCTATTAGAGATATCCATCCTAAAAGTCGTAAAAGTCGTAAAAGTCCTAATCGTCTTAATAAAATTTTTCATTTAGAATTTGTAATTGCTATTGTGTATTATCAGCCAGATAAGTACTGTACGAGATAACTTCATTACCTTCACTGCAATCGATTGGGTCACCCCAGCGAACAGTTACGGCAACCTGTTTTATCAGCTGACTATCTCCGGTGAAAGCAACCGTTCTGCAGTAAGTTGTATACGGCTCTTCCTCCATTTCAATATTTTCATTCTCACCATATGTCAGAGTGAATTCATCTCCACTTTGACCCAATATGTAATTACCAGATTTACTACCTATTGCACTGACAAAGCCATTTTCACGATTTCTATTTACAGCAGTTTGGCGAATTTGCATTACGCGCTCTACCCCCTCTGTAACCAGGAAGTGGGCACGGGTTCTTACTATCTGTTCGGTTGTTTTAAGTAACAAAAAATTTACAGTTGCCCATGTTAGAGCGAGAAAAATTCCAACTATGGAGAAAGTTATTAAGCTTTCCACGAATGTAAATCCCGATTTTGAGTTGATAATTTTTCGCATAATGTAAAAGGTAGATATGCTAGTAGTTTATATGCAGGATGTCAAGTATATTTCCTGATATATAGAGATATGCTAAAAAAACCTAAATTCTTCAAAGCCTTAAGTCTTAAGTTTTAAGCTATAAGCCTAATCCTTAAAACTTAATCCTTACAGCTTATCTAGTAACTAACTAGACAGCACCGCATTATTCACCTCTTCAAATGTGGTAAGTCCGTTTAACACCTGCAGATAGCCATATTGCTGGATGGTAAGCATTCCATTTTTCTCCGCAGCTTCTTGTATTTTATCCTCATTTCCTTGCTCAAAGTTGATTATGCGACGTATATCATCATTAACTTTCATAATTTCCATAATACCCATACGTCCTTTATAACCTATGTCATTACAAGTTTTACATGTATCACCATTAGCATAAGGAGCGTAAATTTTTGCATCCTTTTTAGCTTCCAAAAAAAGATCTTTTA
Organism: Patescibacteria group bacterium; assembly: GCA_018813295.1. Classification (GTDB taxonomy): domain Bacteria; phylum Patescibacteriota; class Gracilibacteria; order UM-FILTER-43-11; family UM-FILTER-43-11; genus JAHJBZ01. The sequence continues at coordinate 10,368 of JAHJBZ010000033.1, forward strand.
CAGGCTTGGATGTATTTCTAAATGCTTCAGTAATTTTCTCCATTATCATTTTTTCATCGGGATGACTACGACGGCAGTCGGTACATACACGTCTAATCAACCGCTGTGCAAGAACAAACTTAAGCGATGAACTAATAAAATAATAAGGTACATTCATCTGAAGCAGGCGCGTAATAGAGGAAGCAGCTGTATTGGTATGCAGGGTTGAAAACACCAAGTGACCTGTGTTGGCAGCCTCAAAAGCTTTGGAGGCAGTTTCCTCGTCACGCATTTCCCCCACCATAATAATATCCGGATCTTGACGCAAAATGACCCTTAGCCCCGAAGCAAAATCATAGCCAATGCGATGGAATGTTTGAGATTGATTTACAAGTGGAATTTCGGCTTCAATCGGATCTTCCAATGTAATAACATTACTGCTAACTCTATCGATCTGCTGAAGTAATGCATAAAGTGTTGTAGTTTTACCGGAACCTGTTGGACCCGTCACACAAATAAATCCATGCGGATATGTTATTGATTCTTCCAACAGGTTTAATTGATAAGGCAAAATGTCTAAGCCGTATAAATCACATTTTTCAACATCTGCCATCTGCCTAAGAACTATTTTCTCCTCTTGTGCATTTCTTACAGTGCTTGGCATAAAGGAGAGACGAAAGTTATAAACTCTACCATTAAGCTCAAATGAAATACGGCCATCCTGAGGAAGTCTTCTCTCATCTATTTTTAGGCTAGCATCGAGCTTCAGTTTATTCACTATTCCTCGATACAGCATAATGTCATCATAAAAATTTTCATCTGAACATTTGCCATCAACTCTATAACGCAATTTAAAACCAGCTTGCCCTTTGTCATCCAGCGCTAAATCGATATGTATATCCGAAGCATCACGTAATATGCTTTCTTTTAACATCTTATAAACAAAGGCATTTGCATCTGCAGCCTGCGCGTCGTCAACTTCCAGTATTTCTATTTGGCTCTTTGCGCCTAATGCTCCCTTGTCTTCTACATTGCTCAATAGCAAATTATTAAAATTGTCATTGATGTAATTACATGTGATTTGTGACATTACGGTGAGTGGAGTGCTTATAAGATCGGCTTGTTGAATTGAATCTTGTAACTCGCTATGCAGTGGATCAAGGCACAGAATCCTATCCCCATTATCATCTCGTATCAAAAACGCTCCGTGATTTGATAGGTTCTCAAGGGAAAAAACATCATGTTCGATAATAATTATATCTTCAGTGTGTGGAAAATATGAAAGATCTAGTAAATGGGCTATAAGTTTACCCATTTTTTCCGATAATCCCGGATTTTCATTTATAAAAACACGTAGAGATGAGAGCTGATTTTCTTCAGCCTTTCTTTCTAATTCATTTAAATCCCCTTCAGACAAAAAACCATTTTCAAGCAAATAATCAATTACTTTCTTACTAATTTGTGGAGAATATCGAAAAGATTTTTGCATAAATTGTTATTATGAAGGGCTAATATTTATTCGTAGGTAATTGCGATTATACATGACTGACTAACTGATTTCCAGATTCTAATTGTCTGAACTGTGATTCATGTGATTAAAATGATTTCTTGATTTCCATTACGCCCTCCATTCGTAAGCGAGGATAGCTATCCTCACCTGCGGGTTTGTGCAATGGAAAAATCATATTAATCAATACAATCATAAATAATCACAGTTCAGACAATTAATACCCATCCAGTACTTCACCAGTCGACGGATTTACCTGCCTCCAAATTGTGTAATCATCCGGCAGTTCTGTATCCCCAGGAGGCGGAACTACATATTTACGCATATCTTCAATGATGTGCTCGGATGGTTTATTGAATTCAATAGGATCAAATTCCAACAATGGTTCACGCTCCCAATACGATTGCCCAGCTATCACATCACCCAAAATGCGTAATTGGTTTTTGCTTTGTCCGCTATGGAAGCTTTCGCGCGCGAGAAGCATCACCTCTAAATCCGTAACTTCTCCGGAAACATATATATTGCGTGCATCTATGCGAACTGAGGTTATTTCGTTATAGCTTGCCGCCTGATTTATATAATAAAAAATATTAGCATTTATATAAACATCACCTGTCGTGTAAATTCGAGCCTGCCCCCCGTAAAATGCAACGGTGTCATTTATGCCTGCCTGGCCGATAATTATGTCACCTGTGTTGCTCCAGATAATATCATCGCCTAAATCAACAACACCTGTTAATACTGATGGGAGTCCATCTACTATAACCTCTCCATACATTTCACGGGTCAGCAGATCATCGTAATAATCACGGGAATTGTTTTCTCTGTCATATGCCTCCCCGCGCTGCACAAAAGGGAATTCTGTGCCGGTTACTTTCCAGTCATCACCGGACTCGGACTGAAACGTGCCGGTGCCATTATTTCCAAAAATCATATACTCGGAATTGGTTTCTCCCGGAGGTGTGTAGATATCAGAAGGGGTTAAATGACTTGGAATTATCACCGGATTACCACCGATATCAACATAGTTTGCTATGGTGTCCGCATTATTTGTAAAATTATCATTGGTTCCAATATGCCCGCCCTCCGTTTTTAGCCAGGCGGTTGAAGTGTAAACAGTAATATCGGTTTCATCTGTATCCGCAAGGTTTACTGTGCCCGACGACATCTTCTTCCACTCATAAACAGGCCTGTCATAATTCACACAATAGGTACATCCGAGACCGCAGGAGTAACATCTTGTACATAAATACACGTCATAATCTGCATATACATATTGCCACCTGTCTTCTGCAACAGAAGCAGATACTGTGGAGGACACAAAACCTAAAGCTCCATTCTCTACCGCACGACTTTGTGTGAGAAAATCAGGTATTGTAAACATGCTCCCTAAATTCATATATGAGTTAATTGCGGAAGTGGAGCTTCCATGGCTGTATGTGGGAATGTTAGTTGTAAATTCTAAACGCGGAGCGGCTTCAGGTAAAACTGTATCAATATTAAAAACTATTGGAGAACTGGAAATCGGACACATATTGATATCTTCACACCCTCCACCACTGCTGTTATAAGCATAAAAATATGCTCCAAATTCATTACCGTGATAAAAGTTTCCACAGGGTCTAGAAGTCACGCTTTGTGCACTGCTGGAAAGTGAAGGATAGGTGGGATTTCTGTGCCTTCCGTCATAAGTTAAAGTGTATACCGTTTCAGTTACATCTGCCTGATCGTATCTGGCGCTAGACCCATCTGAAGAATTTAAGATGATATCCGGGATTTGAATGATATCGACTATAAATTCCCCCTCATCTTCCACTGCGTCTAGGTCAATAGGGTGAATTATGGATTCACGATTTTGAGTGGCCGCAAAATTACTTCCGCCGCAATCAAAACCGATATTGGTTATTTCGCTGACTCCTTCCAAATTGGACTCCACTAACACAATCATTGTTATATACACCTTAAAATTAGGCTCTATTTCACCAATGTTAAAGAGACCGCACCCACTTTCACAGTAAGTATGATCTGGCAGGAAGGTGGTAAAAGTAACATCTGAGGCTGTTACTCCGCCCACGTTGTGGAGTGTATAGCTGTAAGTTATGTAGAATCCGGAATTAACAGATTCACCAACCTCCGGATAAGCTAATGTTTCAACTTGTATGGTAGGCATGGCTTCTCCGGAAATTGTATTTTCGATTACTTCACTGGTAATTGGAATGGCGCTGTACTGCCCGAACACACTTGCCCAGGCAACTGTGTAAAGCGGGTCATCTGGAACAGTTTCGGGCACACTGATTTGGTATTGAACCAAAAAATATACTGAAGATCCGCCGCTTAAACTCTCAACTTCATAACCTATTTCGAGTCCGCTGACACCGTCGATGTCGAGAACCTGAAATGCTTCTGGTGATGAAATCTCTTGTACATAAGTCGTTTCCGGCACATATACCATGTAATCGGGAGTATCCATCAGCACAATCAGATTTTCATGGGTATTAGTTCCGTTATTATGCACTGCAATCTGATAAGTCATGAACCGCCCTTTTTCAATAGTAGTATCCGCATCATCAAAATCAATAAACTCATTACCAACCTCAACTCCCAATTCAATTTCTATATCTTCCAAGGTAGTTTCAGCATAGGTGGATGCTGAGTAAATCGCAAAAAACAGCATAAAAAGTGCAGCCACAACAAAATATCTGATCAAATTACCGCATGCTGTTTTTAAGAGTTCTCGTTTTTGCAATATGTTTAGTTAAAAGCAAGGAGATCATTATAGCCTTTGTCATTTCTGTGTCAATGTTATGACGATATGACGTTACAACGAAACGACGAAACAACTACGTTTGGAAATTCACGCAGACTGTTGTATCTTTATCTCGTAATAACATTCAAAAAACATGCCAAAAAACCATTCTATTGTAGAAAATATTCAAAAGTATTTTTTACTGGGTATTTTAATAATACTTGTTATCACCTTTTTTAAATTTATAGGCGCTTTTATTGTGAATCTGTTAATAGCTGGAATTATTGTGACAGCGGTTTATCCGGTTCACAAAATTCTTAATAAAAAGATTCATATTCCCCGTACATTTTCAGCTTTGCTTTCGCTTTTAATTACAGCCGCTGTTGTACTTCTTCCTTTTGTCCTTTTTATCTTTTTTGTTGCGGAACAAGCTACTGATGCATATCTGGTTGTCAGCGATAAAATAAATGTGATAGTTGAAAATAAGGATTATACCTCGCTGCCTAAAATAATTGAGCAGCTCCCTTTTAGTGATCATATTGAAAAAATTCTTGCCTATTCGCCGTTTTCAACTGCGGATATTTTGCAGACTGCAGGAGATTTAGTTGGAACAATTAGTTCATTTTTACTTGGTCAAACTACGAATGTTTTAAAACATCTATCGCTATTCCTGATTCATATAGTGGTTTTCCTGATGGCGATGTTTTATTTTCTTCGCGACGGAAGAAGACTTATTTATTACCTTCACGCACTTCTTCCGCTTTCTGAAGAATATCGCAAAGCACTTTTCACAAAATTACATCATTTAAGTTATGGAATTATTTATGGAATTTTTGGCGCAGCGATACTTCAAGGCATATTTGTCGGAATAGGTTTTACAATTGTAGGTATTCCTAATGCTGCTTTTTGGGGGGCAATTGCGGCTTTATTTTCTCCGCTTCCTTATATCGGAACATCACTTGTGTGGATCCCCGCCGTTGCTGCCTTAGCAATTGGAGGACATTGGGTTGCCACATTGTTTTTATTGATTTGGAGCATAGTTCTTGTGGGAATGGCTGATAATGTCATAAAACCTTATCTAATCGGATCCACTTCCGCACTGCATCCAATGGCTGTTCTTCTCGTTTTACTTGGCGGAACATTTGCTTATGGTTTAAAAGGTTTGATTCTGGGACCATTCATTCTTACATTAACTCTCGCATTCCTCCATATTTATCAATTGGAGTATAAAAGTGTGCTGGGTAAAATTCCAAAGCCTGTGGTGAAGAAGAAATGACGCTATATGGATTGATCGATTAAATCCTCATATTTGTCGTTTAAAAACATGTACGGCCAATTTTCGGGGAGGTTGTGTTTTTCGGGGTTGCGTTTGATGTACTCCCAATGGCTATCGAAATCGTTGTCGTCGCGGATGTAATGATCGTGGTATGATTTGTGCCATTTGAATTTGGGGTATGGATTGCGATTTGAATATTCGGTTTTGAAACGGAATTTTAACAATTTTAATTTTTGATCATGTTCGTCGATAATTTGTCGAAAACATTCATACTCACTCCCCCGAAGGCGCGATTCGCGAATCGCGCCTTCGGATTTGGGATAATCGAGTTGATTATGACCAATAACGTAATTCATATCACGGGTTACATGCCGTTTCAAAAATTGCATTATTTTCGATAAACCAAATTCCTCCCCCGGTTTTAACAGCAAATGAAAATGATCATAACCCAAAAACCACGCATACAAATAAAATTCTTTTAATTTTTTACATAACCTTAAATTTTCGACAAATAAATCACAAAATATCCGTTCTTTAAAATACGGACATCAATTAAATGTGTTTGTTGTAACAAAATACGTGCCGTCTTCGACGTAAATACGTTTTTGAGAATCGCGATGTTTTTTCTTCATACAAAATATTCATTAAATACTAATAACTCATTTAAATTCAAAACAGGTTACTTTTGCATCACGATTATACAATGGATGTCAATAACCGCTTGTACACAACGGTTTTATTCGTTAAAATGTGCCTAGCTTATAAACAAAAATAAATGGCAAGAAGAGTAACGTCTGCCAGACACAACAGACGACTTAAAAAAAAGGATTTTAAGATTGAATTGGAATCTCATGTTGCACGCGAGGTTGGTGCGATTATTTATTTAGGTTTGGCCGCTGTTTTTTATCTGGTGATTAGTGGTAGGGCAGGGATTCTTGGCGAATGGGTAAATACCTATCTCAGACTTATTTTTGGAATAGGAATCCTAGCGCTTCCGGTACTTTTTTTGGCACTGGCGGTGACCTTATTTGTATCCAGGCGGATCAGGTTGGATACAACTCGTTATTTAGGGATTGGATTACTGCTTTTTTCGGGATTGGGACTTGTGCACATGCGTACTCCTATGGACGCGATGCTAGATAATGTTGAATTACATGGAGGATATGTCGGTTTTTTGGCATCTGTTTTGCTTCGTATATTTATCTCCGATGTTGCCACAAGAGTAATACTTATTGTCGTTCTTATTATCGCGATTTTGATCACCTTTGAGGTATCAATTAGGAAGTTAATCGCCTTAGTAATTCCTGATCGCCAAATAAAAGTTGGCACTAAACTACCTACTGTGGATAGAAAAGCCAGGATGCTTAAAAAAGGTGAGGAGGAATTAAATATTGTAAAACCGCTTCTTAACAATAAGACGGAGGAGGAGGCCCAACCATTTAAAATCAATAAGTCCCAACCAGTTAAAAAAGAGGAGGCGAAAATGAAGGTTGATGAAGCCGATTATAGTGATTGGGAATTCCCACCGTTCGACCTTCTTAGTTCAGCAAGTTCTGAGGTTTATGTAAGTGATAAAATTTTAAAGGAGAATGCGGAAAAGATTAAGGAAAAACTTATGCAGTTTGGTATCGATGTAACGATGAAAGATGTAAATATCGGACCAACGGTTTTGCAATATACTCTTCAGCCTCATGAGGGAATTAAGCTGAATAAGATTACAGCTTTAAAAAATGATTTGGCTTTAGCTCTTGCTGCAAAGTCGATAAGAATGGAGGCGCCAATTCCTGGTAAATCCTTGGTGGGTATTGAGGTGCCGAATGAAAAAAGGATGATCGTACACCTGAGGGAAATGATCGAAAGCGAGGAGTTTAAGAGTGTTGATTCAAAGTTGCGTTTAGTTGTTGGCCGTGATGTTAGCGGCGCGCCTGTTATTGATGATTTGACTTTTATGCCGCATCTTTTAATTGCAGGTGCAACTGGTTCCGGTAAATCAGTTGGTATGAATGCGTTTTTGATTTCTTTGCTCTATCAAAATTCTCCGCGTGATCTTAAGTTTATTATGATCGATCCAAAACGTGTGGAGCTTACAACTTACAACGGTATTCCGCATTTGCTCACTCCTGTTATAACTGACCCTGAAAAGGCGCATACGTCTCTTAAATGGGCAGTTGCAGAAATGAATCGTCGCTACAAGGAATTCCAGGAAAAGAAATATAGAAATATTGAGGAGTATAACGAAGGTGAAGAGAAAAAAATGTATAAGATTATTATTGTTATCGATGAGCTCGCTGATTTGATGATGCAGGCAACCAAAAAGGAAACGGAAGCTTTGATTTGCCGCATTGCCCAAATGGCTCGCGCTGTTGGCATTCATTTGATTATTGCAACACAAAGGCCAAGTGTGGATGTAATTACCGGTGTCATTAAAGCAAACATTCCTACCCGTATTGCTTTTACTGTGACATCCGGTGTGGATAGTAGAACTATTATTGATACTGTTGGCGCTGAAGATTTACTTGGAATGGGTGATATGCTTTATCTCCCGGGCAATATGAGCAGGCCAATTAGAGTGCAGGGTGTTTATGTATCCAGTAAGGAGATAGAGAGGGTTAGCAATCGCGTAAAACTGACTATTGAACCAAGTTATGATGAAAGTATTACAGAAATTTCATCTTCCGGTACTGGTATGGTTGGTTCTGATGGTGATGGATCGGATCAAGACAATTTGTTCGATGATGCTGTTCAGGTTATAAAGGACACAGGTAAGGCTTCTGCATCTTTACTTCAAAGACGTTTAAGTGTTGGTTATGCTCGTGCCGCAAGAATTTTGGATATAATGGAGGAGCATGGACTTATTGGGCCGGCGAATGGAGCGAAACCACGTGAAATTTATATCACTGATAGTGATACTGATTGAGGGACTAATTGAAGGACCAATAGAAGGACCATTGTTGAACTAATGGTTGAACTAATCGATGAGTCCACCAATAAGTTCACCAATAAGTTCACCTATTAGTACAACAATAGAAAATTGCATAGATTTTACCTCCCATCACTGGAAATTAAGGACAAAATGCTGATTATCAGCGATAAGCGTATCGTACACCAGACTGGTAAGGTTCTTAGAATGTGGAAGGAGGATAGATTCCAGGTTTTTGATGATAATGGGGATGAGTTTGTGGTGGAAATTGAAAGTATTAATAAATTCAGGATCATAGCGGAAATTGTTGAAACCGTTAAAAGCGATACCGAGCCATCTGTTGAAGTCAGCCTTTATCAGGCCGTTCCAAAAAAACCCGCCCTCTTTGAACTTGTAGTACAAAAAGCGACTGAGCTTGGGGTCGCCAGGATCTTCCCATTAATAACTGAAAGAACGGAAAAGAGGCGTATTACAAAATTCGAAAGGCTGTTCTCTATTGCCATGGAGGCAACCGAGCAAAGCGGAAGGACTAAGATTCCTGTAATACAACATCCGGTTACCTTTGAGGATGTGATTGGGGGCCTCAGCAATCCTTATATCGGATATGAGTATGAGGGGAAGAAATATTTGCTGAATTACGGTGACTCGCTTTATAAAGGTAATGAACTTCAGATTATAATCGGACCCGAAGGAGGTTTATCTCAACATGAAATAGACTTAGCTAAAGAAGCAAAAGTAAAACCATTTACCTTGGGGCCTAGGATTTTAAGGACGGAGACTGCGGCAATTAGCGCGCTTAGTTTGGTGCTTTTGAGCAAGAAGGTTTAAGCCGACGGAGCATGGGCTCTTCCTTGGTTCGACGGCTGTCAGCTTACAGCTGAGGAACCAGGGTATCCGCCGCGGCGGACTCCATCAGATAAATTACTCAGCTACCTCTTCTCCACACTCCCCTTTCACATAAGTATCGACGTTTCCACTTGCACATGCTCCGCAGGCATTTCCGTATGTAACTCCGTCATCACCACAAACCGGGGTGTAATCCATTGTGCAGATTTCCGCTGCTTTTTGTTCTTCGGTACATGTTTGTGAGGAGGTTTCCTCCTCATCAGCCTCTTCTTCATCATCACCAAAAACATTGCTGACCTTGTCTACGGTTTCACCCACAGCATCCACAGCATCGCTAACTGTATCAATTGCATCCTCAACACCTTCTTTGGTGTCTTCGACTTTATCCACAACATCAGATACTTTGTCTTTTACCCGATCATACTCCTCAGCAACATTATCCCGTTTTTCCGTAAAGCTATCCTTTACGCCCTGAACATATTCATCAACAGAAGGTATTTGAAGTAAAACAAAAGCGATAACAAATATTGAAACAAGTATTAGTAATTTTTTAGCCATGATTATTTTGGTTAATTGACGCAACAATTATATCAATTACCGATGCTTAATGTCCAATGACCGATATTGTTGTTTCGTCGTGTCGTCGTTTCGCTGTATCGTTATTATTGCTCTTTTAAAAAAAACACATTAATTTAATATTAGCTAAAGAAATATAAATATGTCCCAATTTTCAAGCAGCATAATCCCATCACTTTTATTTTTCTTATTATTTTTTGTCGCTTTTTCCCTGATTGAGCTAATTATAATTTTTGTTTTAAACCGCTTGGGGAAGCGATATTGGGAGTTTGTGATAGATAAATTAATCAGGCTTAAGGTGCATCATGGCAGGGCAATTGAGCTATTGGCTGCTGCCGGAATTTTGATTGTTCTTGGAATTGTTTATTTTGCTACGCCGTTTTTTGAAATTCTGGGGGCAGCGACTCCTACAATGAAGATTTTGATCATTTGTTTACTTGCGGTGATGCTTTTGATTTATATAACGACTACCAGAAAAGTGACCAGAATGGTGCTAGAAAAAAAAGTTCATCGATATATTTATTTTATTTTATCGATAATTTTCTTTGTTTTTATCGTAATAATGGCGGATCAGAGTTTTAATTCTTATCAAAATTACATAAATACCCAATTTGTTGATCCAACTATTAAAAATATACAGTTTGAACTAGATGAGCGGGAGGAGAAAAGATTACTTACTTTGTTTAGGGAAGATTATTTGGAAGGTAGATGTGAGCAGGTTGATTATAGCGAAAAGGAGGAAGCAGGACTTACTCATTTTGTATATATTACTACCGATATAGAATTTGCGACTATGAAAACATTGGAGCAAAGTATGGGCGCTCCTACTATTGGTTATGAATGTACGGATGGTATAAACAGCTTCATTCTGACTGATGAAGGTAAGTGGTATTGGGTTATTGCTGAATAAAACTTGACAATATCCGACAATAGTATACAATTATCATCCTTACCACTAATAAAATTAGTATGCCCACTCATGTATTAGGCGGAGGACCAGTTGAGGATGACTATGATAAAAAGCCGCCGGAAAATTCAGAAATACCACCAAATGTTCAAGAAATTTATGATCTTTTTTTAGCTGCTGGATACAAAGATGCTCCTGATTCAATGCCTGGATTAGATGATGAAATTCTTATGGTAAATCGTGATGGAGTTCTTGTGCGGATTTATTCTATTGGTGGAAAAGTTGAATTATGTACTAGCAAAATGCATACAGATTCGATTGTAGATCTTTTTGATGGTGCAGAAGGATATCCAGCAAAAACACCTGATGAAGTATTGGATTCTACAGGAAAATTTTATCTAGACAGCAAAGGTCCAGGAGCCCGTGGCCAATTATATTCTGTTGAAGCAATTGGCAGTTCCCGACTTGCTCGGCTTGCACATAGAGGTAGAAAATTACTGGATAAAGTTCTTTAGAACTCAAATTCTATCTCATCCTCATGCATCTGTCCGTAGATGTCGTATTGTCTGATGATTAATGTTAGATCTTCTCCTTGGCGGCTGTCTTTTTTTAGTACGCGCATGTAGTTTTTATACCAATTGTAATATATAAATTCCCGCTCACCATTTACTTCAAAAATTACGGTTTGCCTTTGGTAAGAATCAACCTTATCCCAATCAAAAAGGAATGAGCTGGATGTTTCTTCTGTTTTGGTTAAATTTATTTCTGTTGGTTCAGCTGCCTCTGTTCGTCTGACTGAACCGCTTGGTGCAGTACTTACTTCTTCGCTCCAATCGGAACTCATGTTGCCGCTTGTGTCGACGGATAGAACGTAGAAATAATAAGTATCATTGTTTTCTAAACCGGTGACTTCGTAATTTAATCCGTTAACTATTATCTGATTTGGCATTTCGCTAACTTCATAATTATCGAGATTAAGGTTGTGTGTGGAATAACTGACTATGTAATATGCAATGCCGACGTTATCGGTTGCCGCATCCCAAGAAAGGAAAACTGATTCGTCTCCGGGAACAGCTAATACATCGCGGACCATATCGGGCGACATTGTATCTTCGCCGGATTCTGAGCTTGCCTGCGAATCATCCTCCTCAATTTCATCAACATTGCTTAAATAGCATTGTCCCTCGTTATCCGGTAGATAGATTATGTCGCTTTTACGTAACTGGCTGCTGGACTGAAGATAGTAAATTGATGAAAGCCCCCATACATCACTACACTGCGATCCATAATAAATTCTGAATTGATTGTTATCCTCAGTTGTAACAATTGCGCTTGTTTTGGAGGTATATACGGAATTGATGGTAAGCTGTCCAGTAATTTCCTCTGCCTGATCTATATCACATTGGCGATAGGAATTTACTATTAAAGAATCTCCGCTGGTATCTAAAGTGTTACGGATGTTGATAGTAACAGTTGATTCGTTACTTACCTCATCGCAATTGCCATCATAATGAAGCAGCCATTTTTCGTCATCGCCTCTGCGCTGGATAATCAGATTATTTTCCCTTTCATCGAAAGAAAGAACTGTAACTCGCTCTGTTTTTTCATATGCCGCATTAGCAAGCGGAGCGATTAGTATCAGGGTGATGAGTGTGAGGAGTAATTTTTTCATAATAATTTTTTAGTATTAAGTTATAAGTCTTAAGGATTAAGCCAGCTTACAACTTAGGACTTATAACTTATAGCTCGTTACATTCTACAGCTCAAAACAAAAATTTAAAAACTGAATGATATTTCATCCTTATACATTTGCCCGTAAATGTCATATTGTTTGACAATTAATTTTAAATCTTTCCCTCCACGGTTATCCCGTTTAAGTATTCGCATGTAGCTCCTCCTCCAGTTATAAGCAATAAACAATCTTTCCCCATCTCCTTCGAGGATAATAGTCTGCCTTTGGTAATTATCAACCATATTCCAGTTGAAAAGGAAGGATTCAAATGTTTCCTCGGTTTCTGTTAAATTAATTCCCGTTGGCTCCGTGGTAATGATAACACTTTCCTCTTTTATTTCTTCTTCCTCCTTTTCTCCTTCAACTGCCGGCGCGGAATATCTCTTTTTAACGTATGACAAAGTGCAAGAGCCTTGATTATTCGGAAGATAAATTATATCTGCAGTTGCAATATTAAAGCCGACTTTATAAAGATAAATTTCATCTCTCCAATATCTAGGCATACTAAGACATCTTGCATCGTATTCAATATCGTACCCATTCCCTTTTTCGTCTGTAACAAGTGCAGTTCTGTTTGCAAATACCTGATCCAGGATCAGCAGGCCGTTTATTTCCACTGCTTGATCGATATAACATGTATCATGATTTTCATCTACAAGCCTGTCTCCATTTGAATTTAATGTGCCGCGTATGGCTATGGTGACCTGGTCAGCCCCTTCTAAATCACAACTACCCATGTAATGAAGGAGCAGAGTTCCCCCTTCATGTTCTATGATTAAATTATTTTCTCTGGAATTTAATGAGAGTATGTCGAAGTCCTGCGTGTACTCATATTCTGCACTCGCGAATGGTGCGAGTAGCATTAAAGTGATAAGTGTTGCAATAAATCTTTTCATAATATTGTGTTAGCGTTAAGGATTAAGCGTTAAGGATTAAGCTGAATTCTGAATTTTTAACCCCCTCAGCTAATCTCAAGTCACCGACTGAAACAATAATATCATTTTTATCAACGATGATAGGAATTTGGTGGCGTAAATGGCGAGGGACTTTGCTGTCTACAAAGAAATCCTGCAACTTTTTACTGCCTTTCATGCCACTTGGCTGAAATCGATCACCCTTTTTCCATGCACGGACGTAGAGTCCGGACTTGTCGGATTTCAGCTTCCAGACTCCCCATTTAATGCCCTTGGCGGTGATTTTTGCTGTTGGGAGACTTGGAGTCCGGACTCCAAGTAAAATATTGTCATATTCGATGAAAAAATCCTTATTTTTAACCGTTAACTGCCTCCCGGACTTGCCGTTTTCAATGAAATCGAGTAAGCGATTGATTGATTTTTGATATAAATCCTTCGCCCCCAAAATTTGAATCAGGATTTCTGATTTTAGATCATCGGACAGCTTGTTAAATTCACTGCGATTGAATTGGTTGCCTCTGACGGAGTTCCGACGGAGCCCCGCTAAGCGGGGGTTCGTTCGGCTGTTTTCCATATTTTCCCTGACCCAGCCGTCGGATTTTTTGGAGATAGTTTCCAGTTTTTCCTTCGCCTTTTTGCTAATGCTTTGGATTTTTTTAGCGAGATTGGCACCTCTAAAATACGGGATTACCAAATGCCTCCAATAATTCCTGTCATTACTCAAATCATAATTACTGCGATCTGTGCGGTATGGGAGGTTGTTTTCCTTTGCATAATTAACGACATCTAGACGCTTTACGTCCAAAAGCGGACGAATGATGTTGCCGCTTTGAAATTCCATTCCAATTTGCCCACGTAGACCTGCCCCACGAGCCATATGCATTAAAATTGTTTCGATTTGGTCATTAAGGTGGTGTGCAACGGCAATAAAATCAGCATTATGCTTATTTCGGACTTCCTCTAAAAATTGATAACGGATTTGGCGAGCATTATTTTCCAGGTTTCCGGTTTTTGGAATCGTTGCTTTTTTAGTAACACATTCCACTCCCCACTCTTTTGCTAAATTGCGGACTAACTGTTCGTCTGCATCACTTTCCTCCTCTCGCAGTTTGTGGTTTAGGTGGGCAATTACGACGTCGTAATCCAATTGTAAAAGAACGTGGGCTAGCACCACACTATCCACTCCACCGGACACGGCAATAACTACCTTTTTGAAAGGCGGAATTTTTTTTAGGCCGGATTGGACAGATTTAGTGAAATTCATACTAAGCCAAGTATACGATTAAAAATGCATGTTGTTAAATTAAGTGTTGATAAGTGAACATATGTTTACTAAAATGAAGTTGATGAATTTTTATGGTATCTAAATGAATAATCAGTACAAAAAGAATTTTTGGGATTGGCATGAGATTAAAAATGCCATACATCATACCAGCAAAAAACAAGTCTATTTTTATGAAAGGGAAATATGGTTTTGTTCTTTAGGGGTAAATGTTGGTCATGAGCAAGACGGAGGTAGTAAAACATTTAAAAGACCTGTTTTAGTATTAAAAAAATTTAATAAAGAAACATTTTGGGGTATTCCAATCACAAGTAAAAACAAAATAGACAAATATCATTTTCAATTCCAGTATAAAAACAGAAGATATTCTCTTATATTGTCTCAAGTTCGCCTCTTAGATTCAAAAAGGCTAATAAAAAAAATTAATTCACTTTCGAAGAAAGAATTTGATCAGATTAAAGAACAATTTGTAAAAATTCTTCAATAAAAATGACCCCACTTTCCATGGAAGGGGGATCATTGGAGGCCGAAGCCGATAGTGCCTGTATTTTATCAAAGATTTTAAATAAATCAATGCAAAAACGCCCTTGTACCTGTAAACACCATCGCAATTCCCGCATCATCAGCGGCTTTAATTACTTCTTCGTCTTTAATTGATCCTCCTGGTTGAATGATGGCGGTGATTTTATGCTCAGCGGCTTTTTCGACGCTATCCGGGAATGGGAAGAAAGCATCGCTGGCCATTACGGAGTCGTCTTCACGGTTCATTGCCTTTTTAATTGCAATTTCAACTGCGTCCACACGACTCATTTGTCCGGCACCGATTCCGACTGTCATTCCGTTTTTGGCTAGGACTATGGCGTTTGATTTAACGTGTTTTACAACGTGCCAAGCAAAAAGCAGATCTTTTAGTTCTTGATCGCTTGGTTTGCGTTTGGTGACTATTTTTAGATCATCTGCTGTAATTTGTTTGGTGTCGAGGTCTTGGATGAGCAGGCCATTACTCACTTTGCGATAAGTGCGAGCTGGTGGCTGGGGTTTAATTTCGCCTATTTTGAGCACTCGGAGATTTGGTTTTGTTGCAAAAGCTGTAAGTGCCTCTTCTTCAAAATCCGGAGCGATAATTACCTCGAAGAATTTACTGACAATACTTTCGGCAATATCTTTTGTGCATGCTCTGTTAAAGGCAATAACTCCGCCGAATGCGGATTTTGGATCGCCCTGATATGCATTTATAAATGCCTCGTTTAAGTCTTTTGCAGTTGCGATGCCGCATGGATTTGCATGTTTGATAAATGCAACTGTTGGCTCTGCAAATTCGCGGACTAAGCTGAGGGCGCCATCGGCATCCATGATGTTGTTGTAGGAAAGTTCTTTGCCCTGGAGCTGCTCGGCCTTATCCAGAGAAGCTTCTCCGTGACCATTTTTATCGCGATAGAATGAAGCTTTCTGGTGAGGATTCTCCCCATAACGCAAATCACCAAGTTTTTCGACTATTATATGTTCGGTTTTACCGCCTGTGAGGTAATTGGCAATAAGGCTATCATAATGAGCAGTGGCTTCAAAAACTTTTTCGGCTAAACGTCGCCTGGTTTCCTCTTTTGTATTATCTCCATTTGATTCAATTTCTTTCCAGACTGATTCGTAATCATCTGGATCTGTTATTACAGTTACATAACGGAAGTTTTTAGCAGCACTGCGGAGCATGCTTGGACCACCAATATCGATTTGTTCGATGGCTTCTGGGAGCGCCACATCCTTTTTCTTGATTGTTTCTTCAAATGGGTACAAGTTGACTACTACTAAATCTATTAGACCAATATCGTGCTCTTCAGCCGACTTCATGTGATCGGGATTGTCGCGAAGTGCAAGGATTGCGCCGTGGATTTTTGGATGCAAAGTTTTAACTCTTCCATCCATCATCTCCGGATGGCCGGTGAATTTGCTAACGTCGACGACATCAACTCCGTTATCCCGTAGTAATTTGGCGGTTCCGCCAGTTGATAGGATTTCAATACCTTTGTCGTATAGTTTTTTAGCGAATTCAACGATTCCGTCTTTATTGGAAACCGAAATCAGGGCTCTTTTGATCATGATTGTGAGGTTATTGTGCGCATATTATATCATGAATTAAATACCCTGCCGAAGGCGAGATTGGCCAATCTCGCCTTCGGGGATTGTATTGAATAAATTGAGAATTTCTTTTAAACTACTTCTGCCCTAATTCAACGAAATAACGAGATAACGACACAACGAAACAACATGGATAACATCCGCAACTTCTGCATCATAGCCCACATTGACCACGGAAAATCGACCCTTGCCGACAGGTTTTTGGAAATTACGAATACCATTCAGAAGAGGGATATGAAACATGGGCAGATGCTGGATACTATGGAGTTGGAGCAGGAACGTGGAATTACGATAAAATTGCAGCCTGTGCGGATGGATTATAATGGATATATTCTTAATTTGATTGATACGCCTGGGCATGTGGATTTTACGTATGAGGTGAGTAGGTCGCTTGCCGCTTGTGAGGGTGCGATTTTGGTTGTGGATGCCACTCAGGGCATTCAGGCTCAGACTTTGGCGAACTTGTATATGGCGATGGAGCATGATCTTAAAATCATTCCGGTTATTAATAAGATTGATATGCCGGCCGCTGATCCTGAAAAAGTTAAAGATGAAATTGAGAATATGTTGGCTATTGACCGAAATGAGGTTATTGAAGTAAGCGCAAAGACAGGTGAGAATGTGGAGTTTTTATTGGATGTAATAATTGACCAGGTACCTTCACCAATTAATGGTGGGCTACGTAAACAACTTGGTATTGAGTCGGATGAAGAGGCCAAAGCTCTTGTTTTTGATTCGGTTTATGACACTTATAGAGGAGTTGTTTCTTATGTGAGGATGGTGAGTGGAACATTTAAAAAGGGTGAGAAACTTACATTCTTAAATACTAAAACTGACATTGAGGTTTCGGATATTGGTTATTTTCGGCCATCTTATGAATCTCAAAAGGAATTGAAGCCTGGTGAAGTTGGTTTTATCGTTACAGGGCTTAAATCTGTAAGTGAAGCACGTGTGGGTGACACGTTGTGGAGCGGAAAGGATGTAAAAAGTGCCAAAGCGCTTCCTGGTTATAAAAAAGTTGTACCAATGGTGTATGCGGGAATTTATTGTGTGGATGGGGATGACTATCCGCAACTTAGGGATTCGATGGAAAAGTTAAGCTTAAATGACGCAGCTCTTGCCTATGAACCCGATCAATCTCAGGCGCTTGGTTCTGGTTTTAGGTGTGGGTTTTTGGGGCTTCTTCATATGGATATTGTGCAGGAGAGATTGGAGCGTGAGTATGATATGGATATTATCACCACTGCACCATCCGTTTCCTACATTATTAAGATGAAAGATGGAAAGGAAATTACTATTTCATCTCCGGCTGAGCTGCCGGACAGGAGCTCCGTAGAATCAATTTCTGAACCATGGGTAAAGCTGGAGATTGTATGCCCAAAGGAAATGGTTGGTGATGTGATGAAAATAGTGCAGGATCGCCGTGGTTTTCATAAAAATATTACATATATGGATGCCGACCGCACCTTTATTCTCTTTGAAATGCCGCTTGCAACACTGATTATTGATTTTTATGATGCATTGAAATCGATTAGCAGCGGTTATGCATCGATGAATTATTATTTTATGGAATACCGGGAAGATCAATTGATTAAATTGGATATTCTTGTTGCTGGTGAAATTATGGAGGGACTTAGTGTTATGTGTCATAAAACGGAAGCACAGAATTTGGGTGGCAAGCTTTGTAAAAAGTTGAAAGGTATTATTCCGAGAGCTAATTTTGCCATAGCCATTCAGGCAGCAATTGGAGGCAAAATTATTGCAAGGGAAACTATTTCGGCTTACAGAAAAGACGTAACCGCCGGCTTGTATGGCGGAGATGTCACCCGAAAAAACAAGCAGTTACAAAAACAGAAGAAGGGTAAAAAAAGGATGAAGCAAATGGGTAGTGTTTCTATTCCGCAAGATGCGTTTCAGGCAATCCTTAAAAAGGATTGATTTAAGATTAACCGATTAGCGATTAGTGATTTACGATTTCAATCTAAAATCTAAAATTGCTAATCTTAAATCGCTAATCAAAACAAGATGTTTACAGGAATTATCGAAACCACCGGCAAAATTACGAATACCCAAAAGGACAAAATCATAATTGATGCTCCTAAAGTTATTGGTGAACTGAAAATTGGGAGTAGTATTGCGGTTGATGGAGCGTGCTTAACTGTTGTGGAGACGTCTGACAAATCTTTTACAGCTGATGTGATGCCGGTTACTTTTGAAAAAACGGTTTTAGGTATTCGGGAAAAAGGAGATTTGGTAAATTTAGAACTTGCTATGAAACATACTGATCGTTTTGAGGGGCATGTTGTTAGTGGTCATATTGAAGGTACTGCTGAATTAATTAAACAAAAAATTGTTGATAATGCCTACTATTTGACGTTTAGATTGCCAGAAGATTTGACCAGATATGTTGTAGCCCAAGGCTCCATTGCTATAAATGGGATAAGTTTGACGGTTATAGATATTGAAGATAGTGAATTTAGTGTCGGAATTATTCCTCACACTTGGGACAACACGAATTTACATGAGTTAGAAGTTGGTGATAAAGTGAATATTGAAACTGATTTAATGGCGAAATATGCTGAGAAGCTAATGAGTAATTAGTTATTAGATTAACCTAAAAAATTATTCATAGGATTCAGGAAACAGGATTCAGGATTCAGCTGTTTCCAGAGTCCTGAATCCTGAATCCTCTAATATGAGTAAAATTAGCAATAATATCACTGACAACAAGCTGTCTGCAAAACCCAATACAAAAATCGGAATAGTTAAAAGTGAATATAATTCAAAAATAACTGACACTTTATTCGACAGCTGCAAATCGGAGCTGGAAAAATCAGGTGTATCCGAAAAAAATATATTTGTGATGACTGTGCCTGGTGCCTATGAATTGCCATTTGGATGCCAAAAAATGATTAAATCAAACAAACCAGATGCTGTGATTGCACTTGGCGCTGTTATAAAAGGGCAGACTCCTCATTTCGATTATATTGCATCTAGTGCGGCAAACGGTATAATGGATGTAAGTTTAAAAACAGGCACTCCTATTATTTTTGGAGTTTTAACCACCAATAATCTGGCTCAGGCTAAAGCTCGAATTAAGGGCGGAAGCCGTGGGGACAAAGGAGTTGAAGCTGCCCAGACAGCCATAAAAATACTTAATACTTAACACTTAAATAAAACAAATGGCAGAAAAATTAGTTATTTCTATAGAAGCACTTTCAGATCATCCTAATGTTCACGTTGTTGAGTTTGATGGAGATTTTGACGGGTATGCCAAAGAAAATGTTACAGATGTACAAAGTTTTGTAGACAGTGCTACAAATAACACCACATTGATTTTTGATTTCAGCAAGCTTAATTACCTAAATAGTTATGCAATTGGGCATTTAGTGGCATGGCATAATCATTTGAGCAAAATGGGCGGTAAAATTTTTATAGCAGGCACTAATAAAAATGTTGAAGATATTTTTGCAATACTAGGTATTGCTAAGCTGTTTAAGATTTTTCCTGATGTTAATTCTGTAATCGAAACACTATAGTATTTAGTATTTCTCGATTTTTTTCTGCCCTTCAACCAATTCTTCAAGGTTTTTAATCAAATTTACGAAAACTGCCTGCATAAATTCCTGAAGGCTCTCAAGTTCGAAAGTGACTTTTTGGCTTGTTAAGAAGTTGCGCAAAATAAAGGCAGAAAGCTGAGTGAGAACTGGTGAAACTTCACGTACTAGCTGTCGGCTGGCTGGATCGTCTGAGCGTTTTTTAATTACTATGCTTTCTAGGCATTTATGTGGTTTTTTAGTGGCAACATCGTTGATCAATTTAATCCAGCTATCAACTGCACTTTTTTGTTCGGACGAAAGTGACTGAAAATTACGATGCTCTTTTATGGCAAGAGATGCTTCTTGTGGGGTTTCTTGCCGTTCTGAAGATTCTAAAAGTCCTTTTATTTCCTTTGAGGCTTTTTGATCAATTAATGAAATAATCGCAATAATAAGTTCGGATGGAATGTCCTGTGCTACCGCGCGAGAAATAAGCAGAAAAAGATCCGTGCTATCAGCTTGATTTAAAAATTGCAAAATTATTTGAACAAGATTGTTGTCGTGAACTCTGGCTTTACCTTCCTCCTGGTATAGCTGTTGGAGCGCTTGTTGGATCCTGCGCATTTCCTCACGAAATTGCTCATCGCTTTTTTCATCTTGCTCTCTGGCCGCCGGTCCTGTAAATAATTCAGCATCCCCTGTTTCAGTCATATTTTATTAAAAAATTACAAAAATTTAAAATTACAAAATTATTTAATAATGTAACGAAACTATTTTAAACTAATTTTGTAATTTTGTAATCTTGAATTTTGTAATAAAAAACCACACGACAAGCGTATGGTTTTGAAAAATCTAAAAAAATATTGAATTAGGCCGGAACGATATGAACAAGTTTATTGCGAAAAATACGGCCATCGAACTTTTTTTGACGTTTTTCGGTAAATTTAACAACGCCTTTTTTTAAAGCAAATAAGGTGAAGTCTTTACCGGTACCAACATTATCACCTGCAAAAAATTTATTACCTTTTTGGCGGACTAAAATGTTGCCAGCTAAAACTTGTTGGCCAGCATAAAGCTTTACGCCTAAGCGCTTTGCTTTTGAATCCCGACCATTTTTACTGGAACCACCAGCTTTTTTATGTGACATATCTACTTTTTCTTAAGTGCGGGGAGATTTTATCTGAATTAATCGAATTTGGCAAGAAGTTTTTCAATATGAACTTTCCCAGAAAATACTATCTGAGTACTTAGTGCCATAACGCTCCTTTGAGTATGAGCGTAGTATAAATCTGAATTCACCTCCTTCATACTCAGCTTCAATCGGAATTAACATTTCATTTGCAAGATTGCCGTCGTCATCAGTTTTTAGAATATCGAATAGTGTGCGTTTTCCATTTACATATAATTGGACTAAATAAGCTCTCGAGTTATCGCTTTTATCCGGCCATGAAACTTTGTAGTAATCTTTTGTGGACTCCACAAGTTCTATTTCAAATAAATCAAAATCGGGATTGTTGTGAAAAGCGAGACGTGTTTGTACCGGAGTTATTTCAAACTCAGTCCAGGGTGCTACATTGCCATCATAATCCCTCGCGGAGAGATAGAAGTAGTATTTTTGGTCATTAGCCAAAGTTTCTACGGTATGTGTATTTTCTGCTGTATATTCTAAATTTGGCATTTGTCTCCAATGGTAATCATCCGGATCTATTTGATATTTACTTCGACTTATTAAAAAGATCCATTTATCCTCCTCTTCCGGCGCATCCCAATAAAAATACACCTCGTTGTTTTCCGCTTTGTAGTGAACATTTGTAATAGGGGTATCAATTGGACTTTCGGCTTCACCGGACAAATATGTAGCTGAGTTGATGGTGCACTGCCCTCTGTTGCTTGGCAGGTAAAGGGTTGCACCTGTTAGACTGTTAGTCTCGGTGTATATATAAGCGATATCACCAACAAAGTATTTAAGATTTTTACATCCGCTTTCATAATCTATTTTGTAGGTTATTCCATCCCATTCTATTTCAGCAAGGTGGTCAGCGATTAAAAATGTCGGGCTTTTAATGCGTTTGGTAATAACAATATCATCAGAATAAGTCCCGGTATTATAGACCTTACAAATTTCATTGGCAGCAACTTTTAATTGCGTGATTTCTTCACCACTCCAAATTAAATCGACAGGGAATTCTGTATCCATAGAACTACATAAGCGGTTATGCTGAATAAGAAGCTGTTCACCGCTATTGCGCTCTACGATTAAATCGTGAGTTTCGGTGTCAAATTTAATAACACGTGCTTTTTCGGTGAAATCAGCAAAGGAGAGTGTAGCTAAAGCTAGTGAAAAAAGAATTGCTATTAAAAAAAGATTTATTTTCTTCATGATATTAATGTTAATAAAACGACGAAACAACGATACAACTTTATTTTTCATTTTTCAATTTTCATTTTTCAATAAATTGACAGCCGTCGACTCCCGCTCAGCGGGGCTCCGTCGGAAAGAAGAATTAAGCAGTGGCTTCTTAATCTTTTTCAAGTAGTTTTTCCTGCTCCATATACCTTTGCATTGCTCTTATTTCTTCCAAGTTTAGTTCTACGGTGCGACCATCTTGAGTTTTTACTGCAAGAGACAAATCGTCGTGACCACCTTCCAGTGTGCTACGATATTTGTTTTTGTGATCTTCAATAAAAAATCTATCCATCGCTCTTTCCCGATTTATTTCAACTTGAGCTTTACGATGGGTGTGATCATCTTTTTTCATTTCAACCTGCCTGAAGCCATCTTGATCCACTGCATGTGCTTTTTTAGTTTTTTCCAGAGTTTTCATTTCGTCTTCAATACCCGTGCGATCAGCATCTTCATTTTGACGCCTGCTCTCTTTAGCGCGGGATTGCCTTAGCCTTTCTTGCAAATCGATTACATCAGCAGAAGTGTTTTCTTGCTGAGTGACCTGATCTGTTTGTTTAGTTTCTGACTCCTCTCTATCATTACGTAAACGAGACTGAAAGCCCGAAGCATCGAAATTATCTCTTCGTTCGTTAACAAACATCTTTGTAACTCGATTCAGGAATGAATCTCTTTTATCTGTTCCGCGTTTTTTCAGATCCAAATTTGCCTGTACTATGGCAGCGCGAGTTGTACCAGAGGTAATTATGCTAAGTGGGTCGGTTGTTGCTGATGACCTTCCGGCATCTGATGGCACCTTTTCCCCTCTCATGAATTTTTGATATTGTGTATTCATTTCCGTATAACCCCATTCATCTATTTTGGATGCCATGTAGTTTTGTGCTTTCGGAGATAGGTTGTTTTGGATGTTGTCGTACAATTTTCTATAACGTTCCATTTGCCCACCTGGGCCATCGTTAAGTTGTTCAACTGCGTTATATTTTGTTTGTAAATCCTGATTTTGCATCCAATTCCTAAACTCATTAATGGTGTGATTTCCTATGTATCCTTTTTGCTTGAATGACTGCAAAGAGATTTTATAAGAAGCATCCAGCCTCTTGTTTTCCTGTTCGCAACTATTCCCAAAGGCAGTAAATAGCTCGGTATACCCTTTTTGATCTCGAAGCGATTCTATGTGATTGAGTGCTTGGCCTTTTAGGGTTGATCTTATGTTCTTCCATAGAGTTTCGTAGCGCGCCATCTGATTTGGGAATTCCTGGATCCAGTATTTTTTTTCTTTTTGATCGATTTTTTTAAACCCATCTAAAAATTTTTCATAAGTTTTTTGACCAATAATTTTTTTTGCTTTTGCGTCATCTAACATGCCTTTGTATTTTCCAAATAATTCTAAAGATTCTACTTTGCCTGTTTTTTCGGCGTACTCTTCTGCCTTTGGTATGGCTTCTTCGGCTTTTTTAAGAAATGCACGACGTTCTGGAACAGTCATTTCTAAGAATTTTTTCTCATCAGGGATATCTATTTTTGTGTGTTCATCTACTTTTAAATAACCAACATTGCGGGCAAGCGGATGATTGGCAATTTTATCGTAAGCTTCCTTATCCTTTTCCATATTGGCAATTTTTTGCAAAATAAGGGTTTCAATCGCCGCAGAATCCTGAACAAATTTGAATTCATTTCCCAAAATCAATTTGGACATCAGGAATTCCTCATCTTTTTCTGAAGCGACTTTTGCTTTTATTGCACGTTCAATATGCGTGTGAACTCTATCCGCTTTTGATTCGTGTCTTTGGGCAAAATCACGCATGCTTTCGAGCAATTTCAAAGTCAATTCGTGATCTTCTTGTCCCATTGCCACTTTTCGATATTCCGAATAGGATTGATCCGAGATAATTCTTTTCTTTACCGAGCTGTCCGCAATTAATCCAATCTCTTGCCGAAATTCTCTCATGCGGTTAATGGTGAGAACATTATTCAAAACTTCACTCTTTGTTGGAGCTTCATCTTGCCTTTCTATGTTTTGAGCTAATTCTCCAGCCATGTCTAAAAATTATAGTGAGTTTTACTATACACTAAAAACTCTAAATTTAAAGCTATAAGATAAGTTTATCTTTGTCTTCAGTTTCATCATATTGCTCACCTGTTCTGTCTGCATGGGCACGGTTGAGTATTTCTCTTGCCACATATCCGGGATCAGGAACGCGGTCTATTTCAAATTTAGAAGCATCTCCGGCAGCTGTTTGCACCTCAATGTTCCCATAATTCAATAATGTTGGAAGAACTCCTGTAATATCGCTGGTTGTATCCTGGATTTGGTTTAACGGTGTTGAAGACACTGTACGTTTCAAAAAGGTCACCTGAGTAATGTCGATTAAGCGCTCATTAGTTAGAACAAATAGATCAAATTGTTCATTAATCCAGGCAATACAGGTTAAAAGGAGACCAAAAAGCAGGTAGATACAGGAAAACAAACCAATTCCAATATCCAGATTTCTGTATTCCGCAAACGGATAATAGCTGAACCAAGCAGCCAAAAAGATAATAAGCGGTGCTGCAACTGTAACTACAAAAGCAATTATAATTCTTACGTAAACAATCGCATGCTTGCGAATAATTATTAGAACCTTTTCATTTGGACGTTGACCAGGAAATTTAAACATTTTTTGACATTTAACATGTAACAATTAACATATGACAGAATTGTCAAATGTTAATTGTTACATGTTTTAGGGAATATTTAATCTATGAATATCTTGTAAATAGTCTGTTTGAGGTTTTGGTGAGGCAGGTTGTTCAGTTATTCCTTTTTGCCGTTGTAATATGTGCTCACGTTTTACCCTATTAGACCATTCTAAATAATAATGAGGATTTGGTACATAACTAATAGCAATCGGTGGCGCTGACGTAGAAAGTGTAATTATCAATTTACCGTATCTCAAGTAATTTTTAAAAAGACCGTGTGCTTCAACAGCTATATCCTGAATTTTGGTTAGATCAATAGCATCAGAATTATTTTGTAAAAATACAGTTTTTTTAATGATAAGAATTCTGCAATCGGTAACAATGGTGAGGTCAAAATAGAAGTTGATTATCTGCAAAAATGCCATTTGCAAAAAAGCAATTGTTACAATCATTGTAAAAAATACAAAAAAGGCTCGTAAAAAAGTAAAATCCACTATAAGTACGAGTCCTCCCAGAACAATCAAAATGATAGCAATAAGTAGTCCTACCGGAAATAGAAAAAGAATTGGATGTATAAAGCGCACCCAATGACGGCGAAAGAAAAACTTGAAGTGTTCGTATTTTAATTGCCCTTTGAAGTCGTGCTCTTCTGTTGGCATAAATGCTTTTAATAAAACAAACGCTTTAGGAGGGCATTAGTGGATCCTGAATATAACATAAATCCCCCCTTTAGTAAACTAGTTATGCAGAGATTTGGTATTTATTTGTGTTTTTAATTTTCTTTTTTTGTCCTAAAAATAAATCCAATGAAAACAAAAGTTGCGTTCCATATACGTTTAATTCTTTTAGGTTCTTTAATTAATCGCCACAACCATTCTAAACCAATTTGTTGCATAAAGCGAGGAGCGCGTTTTACTACGCCGGCTGCAAAGTCAAATGCACCACCAACTCCTACGGCCAATTTTACGGTGTCTAATTTAAATAGATTGTGATAAATCCAAAGTTCTTGTGCCGGACTGCCGTATGCCACAAAGAGGATGTCAGGTTTTGCATGATTTATCATTTCGCAAATATCATTTTCTTCATCTTTACTTGGTGAGCCGGCATAGCTGCCTGCAAAAATTGCTTTTGGATATTTTGTTAAAAGTTTATTTATAGCCTTGTGGGCCACGCCTGTTTTTGCTCCAAGAAGGTAAATCTTCCATTTGTGTTCTTGTGATTGTTCGACAATTTTATAAAAAAGATCCGATCCTGTGACTCGCTCTGGAAGTCTTTTCCGGATTTTTTTTGGTGAGAAAATCACGGAAAAAAGTGAAGCAATTAACTGAAAAAAACGAGGCATCCAGTATTTATGATGCGGCAGGTGAAGATAGTAAGACGCCCACAAAATACCAATGCCATCCGGGATTGAGAGGTTTGCGTTATTGAGTACATTTGCAAATTTTTTATCTCTATCCGCATTTAAAACCATTTCAGGATTTGGAGTGGTAATGTAGGCTTTTTTGTTCTGGCTGATAAAACCACTTACCTCCTCTAAAACTTTTTCGTAGGTTATTGCATCGAAGGGAACGCCGGCGATTTGGATTCTTTTGTTCATATTTCCGATTGTCGGTCCCCCGCTAAGCGGAGTAGGCCCGTTGTAGACCCTATTGTCCAATCGGGTCTACTAGTGGGTCCTCTATTGGATCTTCTATTGGAGTTTCCGTGCAATCAGCACAAGGTTAAAAGACCGTAAGAATGATACTCGATTTCCCTTTCGGGTAAAATAAAATTCTTCAATTTTCCATTTGTCCGACGCAAAATAACTCAGTAATTCTTTTGGTAAAAATGCATGGTAGTAGCGCTTCATGGGGTAATTTCCCCATTTAATCCATAAGTCGTTCCACGCGGTTTTAAGCCCAAGGTGCAAGACGCATGATCCGATTGCTCTGAGAATTGCCTTTAAATATTTGAATTGAAAAAGATTCCAGACGGTTAAAATTAAAATTCCATCTGTCTTGAGTGTGCGATAGATATCATTGGCTACTTTTTTTCGCATTTTTTTATCAGGGACGTGATGAAAAGCTGCTATACAAAAAATGTTATCGAAAGCTCCTTCTGGTAAATTAGCGTCCATCATATCCTCAAGCTGAAAGCGGGCTTCGGGGAAATTTTCTTTTGCCTTTTCGAGCAAATGGGAATTATGGTCGACACCTAAATAATTGACTTTTTTTTGTTTTAAAAACTCATATAACCGACCGTTGCCACAACCAAGATCCAGAGTATTCCCGCCATGTTTGGTGTATGCTAAAAAATGATTAAACTCCTGCCATGGTGCTTTTCGGGTTGCATCAAACTCATGCGCAATGGCACTGTAGGAGGTTTTTACCTTTTCTTTGATTTGGTTGATTAATTTTTTACGCATTTTTAACAGTTATTAGTATAACAACTAATAAAGGATTCAGAAATCAGGATTCAGTAAAAACAGCTTAATCCTTAATGCTTAATCCTTAATGCTTAATTAATCGTCGTTCCAATATAGAAGAATGGAAGCATAACTGCGAGCAAAATTGATCCAACCAATGCGGCTACTATAAAAATCATAATCGGTTCGACGAGAGTAGAAATATTTTTGAGTGTGTAATCGATACTTTTGTGGAAATTCTTTTTAATTTTAAACAGCATCTCGGAAATTCTTCCTGTTGATTCGCCAATGTGAATTAATTGGGCAACTTGCAGTGGAAAAAGCTTATTCTTTTTAAATTTTTGAGTTCTGATATCTTCAAGCCCCATCATCTCACTTATCTGTTTACCCATAATTATTCCATGACGAATTTTCGCTAAGGCGCGTTGATAATGGAGGTTTGGAATTGTCTTTTCGGTGATTGCAAAAGCATCGCTAATAAGCACTCCACTCTTCATAAGCATTCCCATATTGGCTGCAATCATCATTAGATTCTTTTCTTTATTCAATCGACCAACAATAGGAATGATGCTCACAAAGTTTTCCCAAATCAGCCTTCCAATTCGCGTTTTTACAAAGAAAAGCCATAGCAATACTACAGTTCCAACAATTGATATCAGAAGTATCATCCAGCTTGCTGCAACAAAATCGCTAATATCAATTACCGCCTGGGTAAGCTTTGGCAGTTCAACTTTGGCCTGATCATACATCGCAGCAATTTTTGGAATAACGAAAGTCATCATTCCGGCTACAAGTGCCATCGACAAACACACCAAAACCACCGGGTAAAACATAGCACCGGTAATCTTCCTCATAAAATCTTGATTGGCCTCCATTTCTTCTGTGAGTTCAATTAATACGACACTAAGATTTCCACTTTTTTCCGCCGCTTCAACTAAAGCCGCCTGCATTTTTGGAAAAATATGCGGAAATAAATACATAGATTCAGCTAAGCTCATACCCGTATTTATATGATGGATCATTTCGCCATATAACTTTTTAAGCCCCTTACTTGTTGTTTGGGCCTGCACAAGTGATAGGGAGTCTATTAAAGTTACACTTGAGTCAACAAGGGTTGCCATTTGATCATAAAAATACAAACGGTCTTTGGATGACATGCGTAACATTTTTAGGCCAAACGATATTTTGGTGGCTTCTTGTTTCATTCCTGTCACAGCTTTTTCTTCTATTTTCTTTTCTTTATCCTTATCCTTGGACGCGAGATTTCGCGTTCCTACGGTTTCTTTTTTATTTCGATGAAAAATTTTGTCAAAAAACAGCTCAATTTCGAGCCAAAAATCTGAAAAGGTGTCTCTGATTTTGTATGCTAGTGCTGTCATTTTTAATTGGGAGTATTGGGATTACTAGGAATATTGGGGTCATTGGGATTTTTTTTGGATTCAGATAAGCGACAAAGGAGAAATCCCGTTTTATTAATTAATTCAATTAAATGTTCATAGTCGGATTTTGTAATATATTCTAATGCAAGAGCTAGTTCGGAATGACTGTCTACTTCTACCAATGAACTATAAGAGATATTGAAGAAATGTAATTTGTCACGCACTCCATTTCTTTCATTTCCTTCAGCGATATTAGACATGACCGATACTGACGCCCTTTTTATCTGACTACTTAATCCAAATTTTTCATCAGACGGAAATTTTTTTGCCAATTGATAGACTTTCAAAGTAAGCTCTTTAGCTTTTTGCCAAACTATCAACTTCCTGAATGTTCTCTGATATTGTTTTTGCATAAATTTGTTTTTTATCACTCACAATCCTCTTAGTAATCCCAATACTCCTAATACTCCCAAATTAAGCCATTACCCGAATAGCTTCTTCAATAGTTATATCACCTGTAACTGCTTTATAGAGTGCGTCTTTTCGGAGTAGGATCATGCCTTCTTTTACGGCTTGTGCTTCTATTTCGGCATTGGAAGCATTATTGATAATGAGCTCTTCAATAGCTGGTGACATTTCCAAAACCTCGAATAAACCGATACGGCCGCTGTAACCAATATTATTACATTCTTTACAACCGTTCGCTTTGTAAAAAAAAGCGTTTTTTGGGTCTATGTTAACTTCCTTTTTAATAAGTTCATGATATTTTTCAGGAACCGGGTATTTTTCGCGGCAGTTTGAACAAACTTTGCGTGCCAACCTTTGTGAAATAATTACTTTGACTGCTGCCGAGATTAGGAATCGGTCGATATCCATATTCAGCAAACGCTGAATAGTGCCCACAGCTGTATTGGTATGCAGTGTTGAAAAAACCAGGTGACCTGTTAACGCGGATTCAATTGCCAGCGATGCTGTTTTCTGATCACGTATCTCACCGACCATGATAATATCCGGGTCCTGACGAACGATTGTGCGCAGTCCATCAGAAAAATCAAAGCCTATATCCGGATTGATCTGTGTTTGGGTAACATCTTTAATTTTGTATTCAATTGGATCTTCCAGGGTGGAAATATTGTAGTCTTCCGCATTAAAAGTGGAAAGCATAGAGAAAAGAGATGTAGATTTACCACTACCCGTAGGACCTACAGCCAAAATCATTCCATAAGAGGACTTAAGGTGTTCCTCAATTTTCAATAAAATATTAGGAAGCATTCCTAAATCTCTCAACTCCACCATCTTTGGATCTTTTTCTAACAAACGTATAACAACCTTTTCTCCATATTGAGTTGGCAAAATAGAAACACGCAAATCCACTTCCTTTTTATCCTTGCTTTCAAAGCTGCATTTACCATCTTGAGGCAATCTATGTTCATCGATCTTGAGTCCGGAAATAATTTTTATACGTGCGATAATTGGGTGATGATAAATTTTATCGAACACCTTGTATTCCACCATAGTCCCATCTATACGAAAATAAACCTCAAATTTATTCTCTTTTGGCTTAAAGTGGATATCACTCGCATGTTTTTTTAACGCATGATTAAAAATTTCATCAACGACATCGGGAACTGTGTCTTCGTCAAAAGTTTCGGCTTCTAGCACTTCTTCCTTTACCTTTTCATCCTTAGACGCAAGATCTTGCGTCTCTACTTTTTCTTTTTCTGAAATAGGCTCTTTTTCCACCTTTTCTTCAGGTGTTTCAGGTTTTTCTTTCAATGCCTGGTCGCTTTCTTTTTTTAGTGCATCTAATAATGACATTTTTTACTTTTTTGTTTAGAGTTTAGGATTTCGAATTTAAAGTTTAATATCCATATATTATAGCAAAAAAAAGCCAAAAAATCAATGGAAACAATTGTCTGAACCATGATTTTCCTGATTAGGGGATTTCTTGATTACTTATTACGTAAAAATTAATCATGTAATCTTTTAATCCTATAAATCAAGGTTCAGACAAAAGATGACAAAAACAAGCGAATTTGGTAGTATTTATCCGAAATGAAAGAAGAATTCACGATTTTTTAAATCTTTATTTTATGTCAAAAAAATCACTATTTAAAAGAATAAAAATAAGACATGTACTTGCGGTAATTGGCTTATTGTTACCACTAACAGGCTTTTTAGGTTGGAGCAATTTTTTACTTTATCTAAATCCAATCGGCATTGTAATTAGTGCGATGTTTGCCTTCCTGCTTTCTAATATATTTGAGGGATTTACTGCTTCTTCTTATTATTATTGGTTTACATCTATGTCAATTATTGGTGCCTTGATATATTATCTAATTGGTTTTTGTATAGATAAGCTATTTAACAAAAAGCGCAATATTAAATATGTAGTATTTTTAGTTATTTACAGCGCTTTGCATATATACGCAGCAAAATTTTTCATTGATCAAGTCACTAGTCAACTGATTATGTAGTAAAAAATAACTTAATAGAGCAATAAAATAATAAAAATTCAAAAATCACAAATCAAAGGGGGTTTTAGCCTAGTAGAAGTCCTTTTTACTATTGCATTCCTTTCCGTCATTATTTTCGGCGTAATTAAGCTCCAAACCAGCAATTTAACCCTAACTAATGCCCAAAATAATGAAATAAAGGCACATTTTTTGGCAAATCAGGGGGTGGAGATTGTGGAGGGGGTAGGTGTTGCAGGAATTGGCGCTTGTGGGCCCCCATGCACTAAATATATTAATTTTGATGGTAGTGATTATAGTCTAATTGACGCTGATAACAATCCTTTTGAGGACGATTTTGATCTAACTATTGAAATTGAAACAGCTGGCACAGCCGGTGATTATTTAGTAACTGCCATTATCGAATGGACCGACAGTGCTGGTACACATAATGTAACCGACGGTGGCGCCGTAATAGCCAAAAGGATAATTCATAATAATTAAATCTAAAATCGCTAATCGCTAATCTTAAATCTAAAATCAAAGGGGGATTTACATTAGTTGAATTAATCGTTTCCTTGGCAATTACAGGAATATTGCTGGTGGGCTTGAGTATATTTTTTACCAGCACTTTTCATAATATGTTCACTGCCCAAGAACGAACCTCTGGAACGCAGAGTCAATTTGCATTAAATGAGATATTGCGTGATAAGTTGACGAGCTTGGAGGAGATTCTTTATATTGCAGCAAATGAAATTGTTTTCCGTAGTGATACAACGGACGGCCAGATGCCGTTTACTTATGTTGGACAAGATGGCGATAATATCGTTTTTAAGGATTTCTTTGTGTTTAATGGGCTTTTTGGATCGACTTCGGGTGATGAATTTGATCCGATAGAAAATCCAGGTGGGATTGTGTATTTAAATGATGAAATGATTGATTATTACTACATTACCGCACCATTGGAAAACAAAATTTATAGATGCCCTTCGCCTCCTGCCATGGGCGGTTGTTGGGAACCAAGCCCAGCGATTGAAGGTTTGAATAGACCGACTGATATTACGGCAGATGATATGGATTTTAATACTGCAAATTTATATGTCACAAATTCGGGTGATAATACTGTTATCAGAATAAGCAATTTAGAAAATACAAATACTGTTACAACGCTGGTGGATGAGGGGTTAAATTTCCCAACGGGTCTTGCTTATTATGACAATGGAACTCAAAAATATCTTTTTATCGCAGATACTTATAATAATGAAATCAAATGGATACCAACGAATCTATTATTAAATGACTATCCCACAAATGCAATTACAGCTGTAGGCAATGGCGAAGATACAAGTTGTGATAATACTGCAAAATACTGCCAATTAAATTTCCCAACTGGGTTGCATGCAAATGATTCTGATCATATTCTTTATATTTCTGATACTGGAAGTAATAGAATTTTGAAAATGAGTGATCCTGATCCAGCATTGGATGATTATGAAATTGCATTTAATCTTGGTATCGCTTCTCAAATTTCAGAGATTAATTTTGTATTTCCGGATGACGTTACACTAAGCAATGTCTCAGAAAGCAATCCCAACACATTGCATACTGGGAAATACACTGAAAATGGATCTACGCTCACTTATGAATTGAATGTTCCAATCGAAGATGATGTTATACATCCAACTTTAGTTTGTGCTGGTTCACCGCCAGTTTGTATAAATCGTAACTATTTCATAGGATTTGAAGTTATTGCTGAAAATCAAATTTTTGAAGCAAATGATTCAATTCAATTGGGTTCTGAATCTTACACTGTTGATGGAATTTCAGATATCGGTGGCGGGATATATCAAATTACCGTTATACCGGCTGATACAGTAATTAATTATGCCCAAGGTACTATTGTTACCATCACCAACAACTTCCTTGCTGGTGATTATGAATTTTATTTTGATCTTACCAGTAGCACATTTGCGAGCGACTTTAATAACATTGAAACTGAAGTTTCTGACGATACTCCTGTTGTAATTAAAACAGTTGAACAAATGCTTAGAGTTGGTGATGATATTCTCGGCACCTCTGAGGATTCAATT
Source organism: Patescibacteria group bacterium (assembly GCA_018813295.1). GTDB lineage: Bacteria > Patescibacteriota > Gracilibacteria > UM-FILTER-43-11 > UM-FILTER-43-11 > JAHJBZ01. The sequence goes on from JAHJBZ010000033.1 coordinate 44,134, forward strand.
GAAGTACTTTATGATACAGATTTAAATTTTCCAACGGGCCTAAGTATATCTGGAAGTGATTTAATGACTGCTGACAGCTTAGACGGTCAGATTTTAGAAGATGGTGCTTTTGATTCAAGCCTAACTCCTTACGCAATTCCCACCTCAAACTTCGACTACACCAGCGACTTTACATTAAATTCACCACTAAGCTTCACCACTTATAATGGAGGCTCAATTCTTGAATTAGAAATTCATGCCGTTAATGATCTTGGTGATGCAGATCCACTTAATGACATCACCGAAACTTATACACTGACGACTGCTATTAATTAATTGTCTGAACTATGATTTTTTATGATTATTATGATGGGCATGATTTTTTTATATGCAATTAGTAAATCATAAAAATCAATTAATCACACAAATCACAGTTCAGACAATTTTTATTTGCCTTTTCCCTCAAAACCGCGTTAAAATTACATAAGCTATCAAATTAAAATCAAAATTATGACTATTCGCAAAAACAACAAAGGTTTCTCTCTCGTGGAACTGCTTGTGGTGATCACAATCATCGCGATTCTTTCTGTTACAGCATATGTTGCTTTGGGTGGGCAAACTGCTAAAGCTAGGAATTCGAAAAGAATGCAGGACTTGGATACAGTTCAAAGCGCTCTGGAAATATATTTTCTTGAAAACGTGAATACTTACCCTGTTGCTCTTGCTAACTTGGTTCCTGCGCAAATGCCAGAAATACCTGTAGATCCAGCTAATGGCACTTCTTATTACTATGAACCCGGTGTAGCAAATAAAACTTATCAACTATCAGCAGCATTAGAAGATCAAGCAGGTGGAACAAATTATGAGGCTTATGTTATAGGAAATGGTACAGGATTACTTGTTGCTGGAGATTCTGTTGCTGGTGGTGTTTGTACTGATGATAACAGTTGTACAGTTGACGACGGTGATACGAATTGTCTCCCATATTGTATATAAAATAATAAAACTATCATGAAAAAATTTCTCTCTATTTTAACCGTGTTCTCTTTCTTCTTGCTCGCAGGCTGCACAGCAAGCGAACAGGCAGAAATTGGCAAAGTTTATCAGGGTTCACCTGAAGTATTTAACGCTAACAAAGACGTCATTATGGAAGATTTCGACCAAAGCGCTATGCCCGAGGAGGGTGAGCAAATTGTTGTTATGGAAACAACAAAAGGAACTATTAAAATTAAATTATTCCCGGAACTTGCGCCGAAAACCGTTGAAAATTTTATCGGTTTAATTGATAAGGAATATTATGATGGGATTATTTTCCATCGTGTAATACCTGATTTTATGATTCAGGGTGGTGACCCATTGGGTACTGGAACTGGTGGTGAAAGCCTGTGGGGCGGAAAATTTGAAGATGAATTTAATCCAAATTTACATAATATTTACGGAGCGCTAAGCATGGCAAATGCAGGGCCAAATACAAATGGTAGCCAATTCTTCATCGTTCAAAAAGAAGATGGAACTTCATGGCTAGACAACCACCACACTGTTTTTGGGCAGGTGTTTGAGGGAATGGACATTGTAAATGAAATTGCAAATGTTGAACGAGATGGGGCCGATAAACCGTTGGAGGATGTTGTGATGGAGAAGGTGACAGTGGAGACGTATTAATTGTCTGAACCGCTGATTTATCGGATTAAAATGATTACGCAGATTTTGATTTCGCTGATTTTTTTTGATTAAAATATTGCAAATTATCAATCTGTGTAATCAAAATCAGTGAAATCCGAAAAATCAGCGTGAATCAGCGGTTCAGACAATTGGTTTTTTCATGTATATTTATTACCGACAAATAATTAATTAACATGGTTCGTGTTCGCATCGCCCCATCACCGACAGGCTTGTTACATATTGGCACCGTAAGGACCGCGCTTTATAACTATCTTTTTGCCAAACATGAGGGTGGGACGATGATTTTGAGAATTGAGGATACGGATAAGGAACGTAGCACTAAAGAATATGAAAAGGATATTATCGATGGTTTGGTGAAATTGGGAATTGCCGGAGATGAAGGCGTGCATATACCTGGTGATAAGGGGTATAGGCAGAGCGAAAGGACTGAGGCGTACACAAGTGATCTCAAAAAATTATTGGAGGAAGACAAAGCTTATTATTGTTTTTGCAGTAAGGAGAGATTGGAAAAAATGAGGGAAGATCAGACGGCTAAAAAGCTGCCGCCAAGGTATGATGGATGTTGTGCGGGGCTTGATCCGGCTGAAAGTAGGAAGAAGGTTGATGGTGGGGAGAAAGCGGTTATCAGACTTCGCATTCCGCAGGATAAAGAGATTAAATTTGATGATGTGATTCGTGGTGAAACGGTTTTTCACTCAAGGGAGCTTGATGATTTTGTAATTGCAAGGGCGATTGACGATCCACTCTATAATTTGACTGTGGTTTCGGATGATCATGATATGAAAATCACTCATGTTATTCGCGGTGAGGATCATATCAGCAATACGCCAAAGCAGATTTTGATTTTTGAGGCGCTTGGGTGGGATTATCCCAAGTATGCTCATCTGCCGTTGATATTGAATGAGGATAAGAGCAAATTGAGCAAAAGGAAGAATAAAGTTTCAATTGATGACTATTTGAATGAGGGATATTTGCCGGAAGCACTTCTAAACTTCCTCGCACTGCTTGGCTGGAACACGCCGGATGAGCAGGAGATATTTAGTATGGAGGAATTGATTGAAAAATTTACATTGGACAGAGTTCACAAGGGTGGAGCGGTATTTGATATTAAGAAATTGGATTGGATTAATGGTGAATACGTTAAAAAAGCTATTAAAGATGATGTGGATGGATTTTATGAAACGGTTTTGCCGTTTATCGACGGAAAGATTCCGACTGATGATCCCGATTTGATTAAAAAGATTTTAAGTGATCCTGATTTTGAGGGCAGATTTAAAAAGTTATCGGAGATTCCGGAAGAACTGGCTCCACTGTTTGGTGAAATGCCGGATTATCCGCTTGAACTGCTAGCCAGGGAGAAATTTCAGATCACACCTGAGATGCTAAAGACTGTTTTACCAAAAGCAAAAGAGGTTTTGGGGGCAGTGGACTGGGAGAGGGGTGACAGCAGTAAATCACAAGAGATTTCGGACAAGCTGGTGGGCATTGTTGGGGAACTTGGACTTAAAAATGGACAGGTCTTATGGCCAATTCGCGTTGCGTTATCCGGTTTGGAGAGGTCTCCGAATTTTGCGACGTTAGCTGTTTATCTTGGGAAAGAGGAATGTGCAAGAAGACTGGACATTGCCTTAGAAAAAGTTGTATAATCATCACCACATACTGCTGGCTCAATGTTTTACGTGGGGTCAGCAGTGTCCGTAATTCAGTCTTCGCTGACTCCAGGTATAACCATGGAGCCAGCGATCAGCTCACAAAAATTGTATAATATGAAAGGAATGGAGATAAAAGTTGAAAAAAACGTAGATTTAAACCAATTCACCACTTACCACACTGGTGGTCCTGCTAAATTTTTTGCACGAGTGCAAAACTGGCAACAGATGTTGGGACTTCGTGAATTTGCAAGAGTGAACAAGATCCCATATTTGATTTTGGGTGGTGGTAGCAATATTTTGTTTGCAGATGAAGGGTATCCGGGGTTGGTTATTATGAACCAAATGGATAAGGTTCGCATTCACCAACACACCATTACCGCAGAAAGCGCAGTTAACTTGATGAAATTAGTTGTGATTGCTGCAAAAAATAATTTAGGCGGAATTTCCGGTCTTGCTAATGTGCCGGGAAGTGTTGGCGGTGCTGTTTATGGTAATGCTGGTGTATCGGATGTTTGTATCAGTGATGTATTTATGCATGCTGAGATACTCCCGACAAATGGAAATAAGCCGATTATTGTTGGTCAGGACTATTGCCAGTTTGGGTATAGAACAAGCCGTTTTAAAGAGACAAAAGACATTATTCTTTCAGCTACATTAAAACTGCAGCCAGCACCAGCGCCATTAATTCAGTCTCAGGTTAGTGCATATGTTAAACAAAGGACTTTAAAACAACCGGTTGGAATGTCCTGCGGAAGCTTCTTTAAAAATCCAGGTGAATTTCCATCAGCCGGGTGGTTAATTGAGCAGAGTGGATGTAAGGGGATGAAGGTTGGAGGTGCACAAGTCTCTGAAAAACACGCCAATTTTATTTTAAATACAGGTACGGCAACAAGCTCTGATATTGTGAATCTTGCACTTAAGGTTCATAAAAAAGTGGAGGAGAAGTATAGTGTTAAACTCGAGCCGGAAGTGCAGATTTTGCCGGGCAGCCCTTTTAAAAACTTGAAAACTTGAAAATTATTTTTCAAATTTTTAGATTTTCAGATTTTCATTTAAAATAAAACAAATAACAACATTAAAGTTATGGAAAGAAAAATAAATTCACACAAAGGCGATAATGGTAAAGTAATGGTGGTTGGGGGTAGCAAAATGTTCCACGGCGCTCCGATTCTTTGCTCTCTTGGAGCTGAATATAGTGGTGTGGACTTGGTTTTTCCGTTTATTCCACCCATCCAAGCAGAGGCGGCAAAAACATACTCGCTTAATTTCATTATTCAGACTTTTGAGGGAAATGTTTTGACGAATAAGGATGTAAAATCGATTTTAAATTTCAGCAGAAATGTTGATGTGGTTGTTGTGGGTCCAGGTTTGGGGACGGACCCAAAGACCAAAACCGCGGTAAAGAATTTATTGAGTCATTTAAATGTGCCGACAGTAGTTGATGCAAGTGCATTGCTTTATACGAATTCGCTTCCAAAATCCGTAACACTTACACCACATAGAGGTGAGTTTAGGGAGCTGACGGGTGATGATCCTACTCCTGACAATGTGCAAAAATGGGCAAAAAACCTAAATGCGACTATTGTTTGTAAAGGACCTGAGGATATTATTGCGGACAGAGACGAACTCGCGATTAATGATACCGGTAATGCCATGATGACCGTTGGCGGAACAGGTGATGTGCTTAGCGGGCTTATTGGAGGACTGATTGCTCAAGGCATGACACCTTTTGATGCTGGACAATATGCAACTAAAATTTTAGGCAAAGCTGCAGAAAATCTGGCAGATATTCAAAGCAGTATCCGTGCGATTGACTTAGCGCGTAGTATCCCTGGTATGATGTTTAATAACTAGCTAGCGCTGTAGACCTACTTCGTGTGAACCTGCCTTTGGCGTGGACCTACTTCGTGTGGATTCCACAGGCGTTAGCCTAGGTCAACGCGAAGCTGGTCCACGGGTGTAGCCCAGGTCCACATGAAATAGTTAAAATAAAATATGGAATTCCTCGCTTTCTTCTTAATCAATGTAATTCGAATAATAAAGTACGCGATTTTGGTGCGTATTTTAATGTCCTGGATACAGACTAATTCTCATGGACAGTTTTATAGGACAATTTATGAAATAACCGAACCGGTGCTCAGAATATTCCGCAGTATTTTGCCGCGTACGGGAATGATTGATTTTTCACCAATTCTTGCCTTTTTTGCGCTGGACTTTTTGCAGATTGGGATAGTGAGTTTGTTTGCGGATCTTTGAGGTTGTGAGGTTGCTTATGGCAGGAAGATTCTTAAATGACTTTTAATTTTTAGAAATTTTTACCTTAAAGTTTGGCCAATTTTATTACGAGCCTCAAATTGTCTTCTGTTTTCTTCAACTTGTGAAAAAATCCCTTTCGCATATTCATTGCCTGCAACTGCATTTCTTACGTTTTGTTCAAATTCTTCGTCCCAATGTGAGTCTGGAGCGTTTGGAAAAACAGTGCTTCTGTCCTCTGTCTCAACAGTAATCGTACTCCCTCTAACAATAAGATCAAAATCTCCTGCTTCTATTGCAGGTAGTATTTTATTTTGTATTTCTTCAATTTGATGGAAGTCTGCATCTGAATGCATTCTCATCATTTTTTCATCCTTTTTTTCATCACCTGAAGATACTGTCATGCCAGCACGTCTCTTTACAAGTTTAGCAAATTCTTCGACAATGACTTTTCCTAGTTGGATTTTTTCAGCTAATTCTTTTTGTTCATTATCTTCTGAAATTCCGGGAGCGTTCTTACCTTGAGGGCTATTCATAATATAAAAAGTTAGAAAATATTACATTAATAGTATATCAAATAATTATATTTATGTCAAGTGTTTCGCACGGGAATGATTGATTTTTCGCCAATTCTTGCTTTTTTTGCATTGGATTTTTTGCAGATTGGAATAGTGAGCCTGTTCGACACGATATAACGAAACAACGAGGCAACGATATAACTATGTTATTTCGTCGTTTCGTCGTTTCGTTGTCTCGTCACTATGCGAGTCGATATTCCCTTTTTTAAAATAAAAACTTGACTTTTAAAGTGAACTTTTCTAAAATCAATGGGCTTTGATTTATAGATTAACTTTTTCCATATAACTAAGCGCTTACGTACTAATCAGGGTATCCGAGTTCCTAAGGTTTTATTAGTTGATGGGGATTCAGCCGAGGAAGTCACAACCGAAGAGGCATTAAGCCGTGCCCGAGAAAAAGGTCTGGATTTAGTTGAGGTTTCACCATTAAGTTCACCACCGGTTTGTAAGATTATAGACTATGGTACGTATCTCTACAGCCAAAAGAAGAAAGAGCAAAAGCAAAAACGTGCAACAAAGCAAACTGAAACAAAAACTATTCGCTTAAGCATTCGCACCGAAAGTCACGACTTGGATGTGAAAGCTAAAAAAGCTCGCAAATTCCTTGAAGATAGGAATACTGTGAAAGTTGTTGTTATCTTTAGGGGGCGTGAAATGGCTCATGGAGATCTGGCTGAATCAAAAATGAATGAATTCTTTAAGCTGCTAGAGGACATTGCCAACATTGAACAACAGCCTAAAAGGCAAGGATATCAGATGACCATGATACTTAATCCGCTTAAATAACATTTGACAATTGACAATTGACTCCCGCTAAGCGGGATCAAATGTCACATGTCAAATGTGAAAAATTTTATCTCGTAAAATTTTTATAAAATGCCCGGAAAAGCCAGACCAGGAAAAATTAGAACTTCAAGCAGTGCTAAAAAGCGCATTAGAAGAACAGGAAAAGATACTTTTGTTCATGAAAAAGCTGCTCATAATCACCTGTTGCAACAGAAATCCAAGAGGCAAAAACGCCTTGCTTCCAAAGTTTTGAAAGTAAATGCTTATAAAAAAACTTTGAAGAGATTATTACCTAACTAATAAAATAACTTTTGACCATTGACACTTGACTCCCGCTAAGCGGGATCAAATGTCACGTGTCAAATGTGAAAAATTTTATCTCATAAAATTTTGAAAGATGTCTAGAGTCAAGAGAGGAGTTACCACGCATCGTCGTCATAAAAAAATCTTGCAGATGGCCAAGGGGTTCCGCGGTAAACGTAAAAATGTTTTTAAATTAGCCAAAAACGCTGTTATGAAAGCTGGAACTAATGCTTATCGCGATAGGCGTTTAAAGAAAAGAACTTTTCATCAATTGTGGGTTCTTCGTATTAATGCGGCATGTCGTGAACATGATATGAAGTATAGTCGATTTATTTACGCTTTGGAACTTGCTGGAATTCAAATTAATCGCAAAATGCTTGCTGAACTTGCGGTTAATAATCCAGATGTGTTTAAGGAAATTGTCGATGCCGCTAAAGCAGCTCTTCCACCGGAAGGCCAAGCTCCTGATTTGAATGAATTAAAAAAGAAATTTGGCAAAGCCACAAAACCTAAGCCAAAAATGCCGGAAGAAAGCCCTTATGTGAAAAAGGTTGAGAATGGAGAAAATAAGGAAAAGGAAGAGAAAACTGAGAAAGCTGAGATAAAACCTACTCCTAAAAAGGCTGCTAAGAAAAAGGAAGAGAAATAATTTTTCAATTTTCAGTTTTCATTTTTCATTGTTACTGACGACTGACTTCCTTTTAAGTGTAAAATGAAAAATTAAGGAGCTTACTCCGCCAACCACCTCTCAACATCAATCGCTGCCGCACAACCCATTCCTGCAGCGGTTATTGCCTGACGGTAACGGTGGTCTACCACATCACCAGCGGCAAATACACCAGGAATTGATGTCATGGTGTTTTCTTTGTGTAAAATAAATCCAACTTTATCTAATTCAATTTGGTCTCTGAATAAATCAGTAGCAGGAATATGACCGATAGCCAAGAACATTCCGTCGACTGTTATTTCGGATGTTTCGTCTGTTTTGGTGTCTTTAAGGCGTAAACCTGTTACGTTATTTTCGCCAAGCACTTCGTCGACAGCTTTATTTGTAAGAATTTCAATTTTTTCATTTGCTTTAACGCGTTCCTCCATAATTTTGGATGAACGGAATTCTTCGCGGCGATGGATGAGATAAACTTTTGTAGCGAATTTTGTCAGAAAGCCTGCTTCTTCCATTGCGCTATCTCCTCCTCCAAGTACTGCGACTACTTTATCTTTAAAAAAGAAACCATCACAAGTGGCACATGCGGAAACTCCTTTTGCCCATAAGCGGTCTTCGGAAGGTAGGCCTAGGCGGCGTGGTTTTGCACCAGTGGCAATTATTACCGCTTTGGACTGATATTCCTCATCGCCTGTATAAACTTTAAATGGACGGCTGGAGAAATCGACTTTTGTAATGTCTTTTGAAATGTATTTAGTTCCAAATCTTTCGGCCTGGGCTTTCATTTCTGTCATTAGCTGTTGTCCATATATTCCTTTGCTGAATCCTGGGAAATTTTCAACTTCTGTTGTAATAGTAAGCTGCCCTCCTGGCTGCCAACCTTCAAAGACCAGTGTTTTTAATTCAGCACGGCTGGTGTAAACAGCTGCAGTGTGACCTGCAGGACCAGAACCGATAATAATTACGTCGTATATGTTGTCCATTTTGTTTTCAATTTAAAAAATTACCTTAAACATTATAGCAGAAATCTGTTAAATTTATGTTATGAAGATTGCACTTGTTCACGAAATGCTTACAAAACTTGGCGGTGCTGAACGTGTTTTAAGAACGCTGAGTGATATGTATCCAAAAAGTCCTATTTATACGCTTCTTCATGATGCTGAAAAAACCGAAGATTGGTTTGGCGATAAAACAATTCATCCTTCTTATTTGCAGACTTATTATAGATGGCTTAAAAGTCCAAAATGGCTGCTTTCTAAAATGCCAAAGGCCATTGAGCAGTTTGATTTTAGTGATTATGACGTTGTTATTTCCAGTAGTTCTGCATTCGCGCATGGTATAAAAACGAATAAAAAGACCAAGCACATCTGCTATTGCCATTCGCCAATGAGGTATGCGTGGGATTATACGCATGAGTACACAAAAAATTATTCCGGTGTGATGAAATTTTTAATAGCTAATCTATTAAAACAGATCAGAATTTGGGATTTTAAAGCTGCCAGTAATCCGGATTTGATTGTCGCGAATTCAAAACACGTACAAAAGCGAATTGAGAAGTATTGGCGGAAGAAATCTACCGTTATTTATCCTCCGGTTGAGGTTGGGAAGTTTAAGCCGACGGCTGACTGTGAAGATTACTTTTTAATTGTATCCGCTCTTACACCGTTTAAGAAAATTGATTTGGCAGTGCATGCTTTTAACAAGTTGAAGAGGAGGCTTGTAATTATTGGGGATGGGGCGCAACGAAAATCACTTGAATCAATTGCAAATGATAATATTGAGTTTTTGGGCTATAAACCGGACTCGGTTGTACGTGAATATATGCAAAATTGCCGCGCATTTATCTTTCCGGGGGAGGAGGATTTTGGTATTACGCCTGCTGAGGCTATGGCAGCTGGTAAGCCGGTACTGGCTTATGGGATAGGTGGTGTTACAGAGAGTGTACAGGAGGGGGTTAGCGGTGAGTTTTTTCACAAATTGACATCGGAGTCGCTTATCGAAGGTTTAACGAGATTGATGATGAATGAGAAGCGTTATGACTACAAAAAAATCAGGCAGATTGCTGAAAAGTTCGATGAAAGTGTTTTTGAGGAGAAGATTAAGAAGGTAGTGGAGAATAAATAAACAAAAAATCCTTAAGAATTAAGCGTTAAGGAATAAGCTTAGAACTTAAAACTTGCAGCTTATTTATTTTTCGTCTCTTTCTTTGCAGGCGCTTTTTTCTTTTCTGCTTTGGCTTTCTCTTTTGCGGCTTCTAATTCTGCTTTTTCGGCTTCTTTAGCTTCAGTATTTTCCCTGGCTTTGCGAGTGACTTTTTCTTCTACTGTTTCTTTTTTTGCTGCTTCTTTTCTCTTTTTGCTTTCGGCATGTTTTGCCTTAAGTTTCTCAGCAGCCTCCTGGCGAGCTCGGAATTTATCTACACGACCAGCTGTATCGATTAACATCTTCTCTCCGGTGTAAAATGGATGAGAAGCAGATGATATTTCAATATTAATTACATAGTGATCAACACCATTAATTTTCTTGGTTTTTTCGGACTTAAGCGTTGAAACAGTCACAAATTCAGCACCACATGAGCTGTCTATAAATACGACTGGATTTAATTTTGGGTGAATCTCTTTTTTCATAATAATTAATTTAGGTGGTAGGTGGTAGCTTTTTAGGATCTAAGAAGCTACAACCCAAAAGAAGCTATGAGATTTTAAGTTATTTCTTTCGTTTAGGCAAGACTTTTTTCTTCTTTTTATCCGGAAAAAGGGATTTGCGGCCTAAAAGTAAAATGATTAATAATATGGTTACAGCTATTAGTGCAATGGTTTGCCATTTATAAATAACTTTTATGGTTATGATGCCTTCTCTGTATTCCCCTTTATTATCGGTTACTTTCAGGATTACGTTGTAATTTCCCGTATTTTCAAAAACATGATCTATAACAACACCTGTGTCTGTTTGGCCATCATCAAAATACCATTCATACGTTACTATATCCCCATCAGGATCACGTGAATTTAAAGCATTAAAAGTTACTATGTCGCCTTTGCTGACGGTTGTGTTTTCGGTTTCGATTTCCGGAATAGGACCATGATTTTGATTATTTATATCGCTGCTATCCCCGATTCCATCACCATCGTTATCAAAGGATTCGGTAGGATCATTAGGGAAGGCATCTGTATTATCTCCAACGCCATCATCGTCACTGTCTACGCTCTCTCTTGTATTAAGCGGGAAGAGGTCTATGGTATCGGCTATGCCATCGTTATCGTCATCTGTATCTGCATTATCTCCAATCCCGTCAGCATCTGTATCCATTGATTCTGAGGGGTCATATGGAAAAGCATCAAACTGATCTGCTGTGCCATCATTATCGTCATCGTTATCAACGCTATCCCCAATACCATCTCCATCTGAATCTGTATCAACATAAATTGCTTTGGTGACTTTGTTGTTGGACGGGTCATCCCCTTCGGAATTCCATGGTACAACACGAACACTTATGTTGTGACTACCAACTGACTGTCCTGTCCAATCAACGAAAACATCATCCGTTTTATTGGCTAAAACTGAAATTGGCTGATCTGTTCCAATAAATTCCTGTTTACTTTCATCATAAAACTTCACAACTCCAAAAAGGTCCTGATCGGAATTATTGGTAACAGTTGCATAGACTCGCACTGTTCTTCCTACAAGAATATTGCTTTCTGCCCTCACGCCATCCGAATTTATGGAAAGGTCTTTATTAAAATCCTGGGCGTAAAGTGGTTTCGAGATCAGCAGACAGGCAAAGAGGGCAATAAGACGAATGAAATTTTTCATAACATTTTTTTAGGATTAAGTTTTAAACCTAAGTCATAAGTCCTAGGTCTTAAGTCATAAGTCAGCTTAAAACTTAGCTTAATCCTTATTTCTTAAGACTTAGGATTTTTTTGATTCGGATTTTTAGGTTCGACAAGCGGTAATTCCTGCGTTTCAGCCTTATCCTCCTCAATAATGAGAGAGAGTGAAGCAACTTTATCAGGTCCATTTAAACGCATTACATAAACTCCTTGAGTTGCACGGCCTGTTGTTGGCAATTGATCGAGGGGTAAACGAATCATTTGTCCCTGTTTTGACATCAGAATTAAATCGCCTATCATTTTATTATGAATAACCCTTGCTCCAACTACTTTGCCAGTCTTTGCTGTTAGCTGAGCGGTTTTAACACCACTTCCTCCGCGGCCTTGGAAGCGATAATCTGTAACTTGAGTTGTCTTGCCAAGTCCATTTTCCATCACAACAAGGAAACGACTTATTTCTTCATCTTTTATCACATCCATTGCAACAACTTCGTCATCATTTCCTTTTAATCTTATTCCGCGGACACCCATACTAGGCCTACCCATTGGCCGAACATCACTTTGTTTAAATCGAATACATTGCCCGTTTCTTGTAGCGATAATTACCTGCTGTCCAGATGATGTTGGTAGTACCCAATCGAGCAGATCTCCATCGCGTAATTTGATAGCAATAAGACCTGATTTTCGTACGTTTTTGAAATCCTCAACTTTCGTCTTTTTTACAGTGCCTTTTGTGGTGGTCATGAATAAGTACTCACCTGTATTTTTGGTTTTATCCAACATCGCAGTAACGGTTTCTTCTGGGTCTAGCTGTAATAAGTTGACTATTGCCTGCCCTTTGGTTGTACGACTGGATTGAGGTACTTCGTATGCCGGCAGACAGAAAACGCGGCCTTTGTTGGTGAAATAAAGGATGTCATCGTGAGTCATAACATGAACGATACTTGAAATTTCATCCTCTTCTTTTGTGCTCATTCCAATTACACCTTTACCGCCACGACCTTGAGTGCGATATACACTTGGGCTCATGCGTTTGATGTAGCCTCCTTTGGTAAGCGCAACGATCATCGGCTCATTTGGTATAATGGATTTGGCATTAAACTCACCAATAGCATGAGGTATCACTTCTGTGCGACGTTCGTCACCATATTTATCGATAATTTCTTTAGTTTCATCTTTAACAATTGACAATATCTTCTTAGAATCACCTAAAATTGCCTTACACTCTTTGATGAAATCCAATTTTTCTTTAAGTTCATCCTCAATTTTCTTTCGTTCAAGACCAGCTAAAGTTTGCAAACGCATTTCGAGTATAGCTTTTGCTTGAATTTCTGTGAGTTTGAATTTTTTAACTAAATTTTCTTTCGCAAGCTCTTTGGTTTCGGACTTTTTGATTGTTTCAATAACCTTATCTATGTCATCCAAAGCTATTTTTAATCCCTCTAAGATGTGTGCCCGTGCTTCTGCCACTCGGAGTTCGTATTCGGTCCGACGAGTAATTACCACTTGGCGATGGCTTATAAATTGTTCTAAGATCGCCTTTAGATCGAGCAATCGAGGCTGAATGCCATCTATCAAAGCGATTACATTGAAACCGAAAGAGCTTTGAAGCTGGGTAAATTTATATAATTGATTTAAAACTTTTTTTGGATAAGCATCGCGTTTTAACTCAATCGCAACTCTTACGCCTTCACGGTTAGATTCGTCACGCAAATCTGAAATGCCAATTATTTTTTTATCACGTACAAGATCGGCAATTTTTTCAACTAGTGATGCCTTATTAACCTGATAAGGAATTTCTGTAATTATAATTTGGTGTCTACCTCCTTTCATTTCTTCGATATCTGCCTTTCCGCGCATAATAACACTTCCACGACCAGTTGCGTATGCTGTTTTAATCGCTTCAGTATCGTAAATCATTCCACCAGTTGGGAAATCAGGACCTTTAATAAATTCCATCAAATCATCGATATCCGCTTCTGGATTGTCGATTAAGTGCATAACCGCCCCCATCACCTCTGTAAGGTTATGAGGCGGAATATTTGTAGCCATACCTACCGCAATACCCATTGATCCATTGAGAAGAAGTGCCGGAATGCGTGCCGGAAGAACTACTGGTTCTTTTAAACGACCATCGTAATTTGGACGGAAATCGACTGTATCTTTTTCGATATCAGCTAGTATTTCATCCGTGATCTTTTCCATTTTAGCCTCGGTATAACGCATGGCAGCAGCATTGTCGCCGTCCATGGAACCGAAGTTACCCTGGCCATTTACGAGCGGATAGCGCATGGCAAAATCTTGCGCCATACGAACCATAGAATCATATACAGCAGTATCACCATGTGGATGATATTTACCTAAAACATCACCAACAACCGTCGCGGATTTTCGGAATTTTCCACCTGAGCGCAGACCAATTTCGTGCATGGAATAAAGAATACGGCGGTGAACTGGTTCTAAACCATCGCGGACGTCGGGAAGTGCACGAGAAACAATCACACTCATCGCGTAATCCAAATAACAATCTTCCATTTCCTTTACGATATCTCGCATGGAGTCATTTTCTGCTAATTCAGTCGGAGTTATGGTGTTTTTATCACCCCCATCATCCGCCGCGGCGGATGTTTCAGGTTTATCCTCCTCGGACTCAGAATCGTCGACTGTTTTATCGTCTTCTTCAGCAGACTCCTCAGGGAGTAATTCTGGTTGTTCATTTTCCTCGGGAATATCATTTTTTTCTTCTTTTGGATCAGTATCTTTTTTAGGCACGTTTTTGAATGTTTTAGTTATTAAATAATGCTAGCCAGTAAGCCAAAACTAGGCTAGGTGCTAACCTTGGGAATTGTATCACAAAGAAAAGTGGAAAAAAAGGGTTTTTTTAGCAAAAAAACTGGACAAAAGAGACATTATTTATCCGATAAGATTTAAGTGCTTGTTACTTTGAAACAGATCCTACTAATTCTGGTATTGGTGCCGGTTTTGCTGAAGACGCAGAATTATTAGCCGGAGCGGTTTTTGCTTTTTTTGAGGCCATTTCTTCCATTAAATCAAGCTGTATCTGCTGAATTTCCAAAAGCCTTTGCCATTGACGCCCAAGCAGGTAGTCTAATTTTTCATTAAGCTGACGAATTTCAAGCTCGGCTTTTAAATTAACACGATAATCTTCCTCTGAACGCAATCTGTCACGATCTTCCTGCCTATTTTGGCTCATCATGATTATTGGAGCCTGAATTGCAGCCAGACATGAAAGAACTAAGTTTAAAAGGATAAAAGGATATGGATCAAAAGGTTTCGCAAGTAATACAAAAGCATTTATAATAATCCAGGTAAATAAAACCCCTCCAAATATCATTAAAAATCTCCAGCTTCCGCCAAATTCCGCAACTTTATCGGCAGTCTTTTCGCCTACAGTAAGTTGACGGTCGAATGCAGTGTTGATGTTTTGAGCAATAAGTTCATGTTCTTTCAAACCCTTTAAAACATGGCGCTCAAGCGTTGAAATGTCACCTTTTTGCTTTTTTACAACTTCTTCAACATATTGGTTTCTAAACTGGTTAAGATCTTCCATACAAATAGAACCAGCCCCATCCCAATCTGGGTGTGCTTTTTTCATCAAGGCAACAACGCCATCACGTATCAAATCAACGCTGGTAAGCTGTTTAGTGGATTTTTGAAGGCCGCAAAGTGAACATTTAGCCGTAGCCTGTTGCATAATTCTGTTGTGGGGCTATTGTGGTTAAGATGATATCCACGATTGCGCCACTATTGCTCCACGCGAAGCAGCGCTGCCATAGGAATATCATTATATTATACCAAAAATAAGCCCCAAAGGCAAGGAGCGATAATTGATTTTTATTTAAGAATATCGAATATCCAACATCGAACATCGAATTTTTTAAATACTTCTAAAATCATTATTCGATATTCGGTGTTCGATATTTATTAATATTTAAATCCACTCAATCTCTTTAAGCCCATTTTCACGCAAATATTTATTCGCTTTACTAAAGTGCTTGCAACCAAAAAATCCACGATGTGCGGAAAGTGGAGATGGGTGTGGTGCTTTTAGGACAAGGTGCTTGCTATCATCAATCATCCACTCTTTGCTTTGCGCATAAGCACCCCAAAGCATGAAAACAACGTGTTCTTTTTTTTCGGAGATTAGACGTATAACCTCATCCGTAAACGTTTCCCAGCCTTTGTTTTGGTGGGAGGTCGGCATGCCGGCAACAACACTGAGTATTGCATTTAGGAGAAAAACTCCTTGCTCCGCCCAGTGCTCCAGATTTCCGTGTTTTGGAATCTCCCCGCCGACATCGGATTGGATTTCTTTATAAATATTAACGAGAGATGGTGGCATTGGGACTCCCTGATTTACTGAAAAACAAAGCCCATGTGCCTGCCCTGGGCCGTGGTATGGGTCTTGGCCGAGCATTACAACTTTTACTTTATCGAATGGGCAGAGATCGAAGGCCTTAAAAATATCTTTTGGTGGTGGAAAAACTTTTTTTACCCCATATTCCTCCCGGACGAAGTTTGTGAGTTCTTCGAAATAAGGCTTGCTAAACTCTTCTTCTAGTACCTCTTGCCATGATTGCTCTATTTTGACGTCCATAATTAAAACGATGCGACGATACGACGAAACAACGATACAACAGGTTTGAAAATTTGAAAATCTGAAAAATAATTTTCAAGTTTTCATATTTTCATATTTTCATTTACAATTGATTAGTGTTCCAATACATTGCTGACATCATCACTTACAACTTATTTAGTTTGACGGAAGGTAGTCAGATAGCTTTGGCGACCAATTTTTTCTTTTATGACGTTTTAAAAATTCTGTTTTTGATTTTTATGGTTGTAACGGTTATTGCTTTTCTGCGGTCATTTTTTGATCCGAATAAATTTAAACAATCGATGGCTAAATTGAAATGGGGTTCTGGTAATATCGCGGCTGCTTTGTTTGGTGCGGTGACCCCATTTTGTTCTTGCTCTTCAATTCCGCTTTTCGTCGGTTTTATTGAATCTAAACTTCCGCTTGGGATTGCTTTTTCGTTTTTGATCACTTCTCCGCTTGTAAATGAGGTGGCTTTTGTGATTATGGGCGGGCTTTTTGGGTGGAAACTTGCATTTATGTATGCTATTTCCGGAATAGCTTTGGGTGTTGTTGGTGGCTTGATTATTGGTGGACTGAAAATGGAAAAAGAGATTGTTTTAGAAGATGCTGAAGGTAAAAAACTTGAAAGCCAAATGCCAAAAAGCCTGGATGGCAAAGTTCGTTTTGCCTTTCGTTTTGGCTGGTGGACATTTAAAAAATTGCTTCCTTACGTGATTGGCGGTGTCGCAATAGGTGCTGTAATTCACGGCTATGTGCCACAAGAATTTTTTGTAAATACCATTGGAAAATATGAATTACTTTCCGTGCCTATTGCTGCAATTGTTGGTATTCCTATTTATGCTGGCTGTTCAACTGTTGTTCCGATTATATTTTCAATTACAGCAAATGGCGTACCACTCGGAACAGCCCTTGCTTTTATGATGGCTATTGCGGGGCTTTCGCTTCCAGAGGCTGTAATGCTAAAAAGAGTGCTCAGTTTAAAACTACTCGCCATATTCTTTGGACTTGTGGCGGTTGGAATTGTGATGATTGGGTATTTGTTTAACTTTTTAAGTTAATCCACCAAAACTCACTGCAATCCATCTTCCCACCCAATTTGTGATAAAGATTACAAGTAAGGCGATGCCCCAATGCTCACCGACTATCTTCCAGGCGGGTTCTTTTTGATTTTGTGCCATCCAAAAGCTGATTAGGCCGAGCATAAGCATTCCCCAAATTATGCTAATTATAACCGCTTGCTGTAGGCCAAAAAATACAACTGGGATAACAAATGTTAAAGCGAACAATAATTTGGCGAGAAAGGTGGCAATTGTGGATTCCCAGACTTCCTTTTGCGTGTGAACATTTTCGGATTCTTCGGAAATGTGAATTCCAAGAGCGTCGGAAAAAGCATCGGCGATTGCGATTGTAAGTATGCCGCCAAGCACTGCCAGCTGGGAATGTGTACCGGAATACAGACCCACCATCATACCAAGTGTGGTGATGATACCGGAGGTTAGGCCGAAGCTTATGCCTTTTATATATGATAACTTCATTCTTCGTAATTTTTAATTTTTAATTTTTAATTTTGTAAATAAGTAACAATTTTAAAATTCAAATTTAGAATTTATTTAAAAATTACAAAAATTACAATAATTAAAAAATCGAGTACATTATATACCAAAAACAACCCCCATAACATGAGAGTTGTTCTTTGAGATAGTTTTAAATAAAAAATTATCTTTCTCGTGGTGGTCGAGCTTCGTTTACGATGATCTTACGACCGTCGAGTTCTTTTTCATGCCACATATCGATAGCTGCTTGAGCTTCTGCTTCTGTGGCCATGGTAACGAAACCGAAACCTTTTGAGCGACCAGAAAATTTATCAGTGATGATGATTGCTTCTTCGACTGTACCAGCCTGAGCAAAAGCATCACGAAATGCATCTTCTGTAATTTTGTAGGATAGATTTCCTACGTATAATTTTCTTTCCATTATGGTAAAAAATTAAGTAAATAAATGCGAACCTTCTCACTATGACTTCTATCCTTGGTGTCATGAGAAGCGTTGATCACACTCATTCACTCAGAGAAAGAAAAACAAACTAGAGAAAAATTACTGCGAAAGTATAGTGTAGAAAGGATTTTTAGTCAAGTTGTTTGTAAACTTTAATAAGACTTTAAGTGGATTTTCCTTTGTTCAGATAAAATCCCCCTTTGTTAAATTATCAAAAATAATTTGTCACCTTTAGCGACAATATATTTTTGATGGCGGAGAGACAGGGATTCGAACCCTGGAGACCTTTGCAGGCCTAACGGTTTTCAAGACCGCCGCATTCGACCGCTCTGCCATCTCTCCATATGCAGGGAAAAGTTTAGGGAAAACGATGCTAAAAAGCAAGTTGAGTTGTGCTAAAATGTAGAAGCTCAATTTCGCTACTACCTATGAAAAAACAACACCGCCTTGTTTATTGGCTTCCGAGAGTTTTGACTATTATATATATAGTATTTATCAGTCTTTTTGCTTTAGATACTTTAGGTGAAGAAAATTTTTTCATTCCATTACTTATCCATCTCATCCCTAGTTTCGTTTTGATAGCAGTGCTGTGGATGTCCTGGAAGAAAGAAGTGATCGGTGGAATTATGTTTTTGGCATTTGCAATTTTTTATTTAACCATCTCCTGGGGAAAAGCCGACCCATTTGCATATTTGGTAATGATAGGTCCGCTACTTTTGATCAGCTTCCTCTTTTTTGGAAATTATATAATTAAAAAATAAATTATGGATCTATTTGAAGCTATAAAAAATCGCCATATGTGCCGGAATTTTGATACGGAAAAAGCTATACCGGATGATGTTATGGAAAAATTGATTGATGCCGGCAAAAGCGCCCCTTCAGCCGGGGGACTAAAGGATCAGAGGTTTAAAGTGGTATCGGATTGGGAGACAAAAAATATGCTGGTTGAAGCATCACTGGATCAAAAGCAACTTGCTGATGCTTCAGCTGTAATTGTTGTTTCTTCGGATTTGGATGTGATGGGAGGAAAATATGGCGATAGAGGGGAAAAATTATATGCCGCACAGGATTGTGCCGCATCTGTTCAAAATATCCTGCTTGCCTGCACAGCTTTAGGATTAGGGGCTTGCTGGATTGGCGCTTTTGATGCAGAAAGTGTGAAAAAGATTTTGGATTTGCCGGACAGTTATAAGACTACAATTTTGGTGGCGGTTGGATACGAAAAATTGTGATTTCTGAATCCCGACGGAGCCCCGCGAGCGGGAGTCGACGGCTGTCAGCTGAGGAACCAGGGCATCCGCCGCGGCGGACTGCTCCCTCAGAAATCACGAATCATAAATCATAAATTACATGTTCCTTCCGGGTGGGATGAGAGGGCAGTTGCGTAATGAACCGTTACATACACCCAATTATCTGAGGAGTCGATTGCAAAACCAACGCCTATTTCATTGAAGTAGGAATTTGTTACGCTGTCGTAATGAGCTGTATAACTGGTTCCCTCTTCTGCCATGTAGGCATCAAAAACCATTTTGACTCCGTCGAGAAGTTCTTGGGTACAATCGGAATCACTGCATCGGTATGTTGCATAACCGATATTTTCGCTGTATGTGACACCGCTGTGATTTTCAAAAGTTAAACCTAGATCTGCGAACCAATCAGTGATCATACTGTAATCGTAATATTCGGTTTGGCCAGGGCGCGAGTGGCTCATTGTGCCTATATCACGGCAATACTGCGACCAAACTGCAGCACTGTAATCCAGGTAGCCGTTGTAGGTGTAAGCGTGCAAACCTCGCGTAGCGCGGGCGTCGTTGTACCATGTAAGCCAGGTTTCCCGGACTTCATCCATGTCGATGGAAGATGGTATGTTGCTATCTGCGCAGGATGTATAACCAGCTTCACCGACCGCCTCTGTAAAATCAAATTGTGTGAATGGCTGATCTTTAACTTCCTCTAAAATTCTCCATGTCATTTCCGCCATCTCACCGCGGGTGACATTTTGATCGAGGGCGGAAAAGCTTTGCGGAATGTAACTGTTATTCTGCATTGCCTCTATATATTCCTGATACCAGAGATTAGATTCTACTGCTGGGATTTCGACTTCCAGAGTATTTACCAGAATCTTTGCCGCTTCGGCTAAGTTGATATTATTGGACGGCCTGAAATATCCATCGGGATAACCACCAATTATTCCCGCATCTTTTGCGTAACAGACGTAGCTTTCATACCATTCTCCGCTCGGTACATCGGGGAAGCAGCTGCCGGAATATGAAGTTGGTTCAGCTCCAAGTTTTGCGCCGACAATTATTTTTGTAAATTCGGCACGGTTTACGGTTTTATCAGGTTGATATGATCCATCGCTATAGCCTTCGATAATTTCGTTACCCCCGAGATAGCGGATCGCAGTTTCATAGTCGTGACCGGTGACATCGTAAAGAGGTTCTGCTGTTGCTTCTTGTACGCTCTGTTTAAATGCCTGATCTGTGGCGGTAAGAAGCCATTGACCGGACCAGCCAGTGATGCCATCTGATGTTTCAACCTTATACCATCCATCAGTTTCACCAATAACGTGAACAACCTGACCCACCGGAACAGTTGTGAGGATACTGGAACCTTCCATGCAAGCAATATCTCTAACAAACATTCCAGTTATCACCACCCCATTCCAATCACGGTCGTAAATTGGGTCCTGAAAACAATCTCCTGCATAGCTTATGGAGCTTAAGGCAAGTAAAGTGAATAGGGTTAGGAGGATTTTTTTCATGATTTTTGGGTTAAGTTCAGTTTTATTATAACCCAAAGATTTATTTACGTTTAATAAGCTCATTTTCTACGTCCAACAAACTGACATCTTTTTCTGCCATTAAGATAAATAAGTGATAGAGAACATCTGCTGATTCTTCAATAACCCGCTTTTTGGATTCTTTTTTAGCGGCGCGAATTACCTCTTCTGACTCTTCTTCTACTTTTTCGCAGATTTTGCCAAGACCTTCTTTAAAAAGCGATGCGGTATAAGAATTTTGAGGCAGATTTTTTTTGCGCTCAGCGATCAGATTGTAGAGGTTTGTTAAAACGTTTTCGCGATCAATCTCACCAAAACATGACACTTCACCCGTGTGGCATGTCGGCCCTTTTGGATCAACTGAAATTAATAGTGCATCCTGATCGCAGTCCAGTCTGATATTAATTAGACTAAGACAGTTCCCGCTTTCTTCCCCCTTCATCCAGAGACGTTTTTTAGTCCGGCTGTAAAAGCAGACTTTTTTAGTTTTAATTGTCTTTTTAAGGGATTCTTGATTCATATAAGCAAGCATTAGGACTTGGCTAGTTTTGTCGTTTTGGATAACGGCTGGAATTAGTCCATCAATTTTTTGCCAATTGATTTTTGAAACTAAATTTTTCATGGTCGTATTTGAATATTATTAGATATAAGGTAGTTTTTAAGGTCTGGAATACTCAATTCACCGTAGTGAAACAAACTGGCAGCAAGTGCCGCATCTACTTTCCCTTTTATAAATGCCTCTAAAAAATCTTCTTTTTTGCCGGCTCCGCTGGAAGCAATAATGGGTAAATTTACGTTTTCTGCGATTGCTCTCAGGAGGTCAATGTCATAACCTGTTTTTGTTCCATCGCGATCGAGAGAGTTTATTAATAATTCACCGGCGCCAATCTCTTCCATTTGTTTTGCAAATTTAACGGCATCATTTTTTGTATTTTCCCGGCCGCCTTTTATGAATACTTCCCAACGATTATTTACCCGCTTGGCATCGACAGAAACTACGATGCATTGATTGCCAAATTTCTGAGAAGCCTGCCGAATAAATTCCGGATTTTGCACAGCAATAGAACAAATAGACACTTTATCTGCGCCGTTTTTAAGGAGAGCATTAATGTCATCCAGCGTTCGAATACCACCCCCAACAGTAAATGGAATATTGATATTTTCAGCGATCCGGCGAACCAGCTTGTAAAAAGTGGGGCGGTTTTCTATCGTGGCTGTAATATCTAAAAAAATAAGTTCGTCGGCTCCCTGATCCGAATAAAATTTACCTAGTTTTACAGGATCGCCAGCATCTTTAAGATTTTTAAAGTTAACCCCTTTTACCGTTCGGCCATTGGCAATATCCATACATGGGATAATTCGTTTTGTGAGGGTTGATGGGTTCCCCGAAGACGCAAACCCCCTAGCCCCCTTATCAGCGGGGATATTGCGCCTTCGGGGGCGCGAAATATCTCTGAGATTTATCTTTTTCTCGTAAATCGCTTTACCGATAATTGCGCCCTGCACGCCTGTTGATTCTAATGTTCTAATGTCTGACAGATTTGAGACGCCGCCAGCAACAATTACCTTAAACCCCATATCCGTAAGATTTTTCCCCAGTTCAAAATTTGGAGAAATGAGAGTTCCGTCCCGCGCAATATCCGTCACAACGACATTGACCACACCAAGCCCTTTTAATATTGCAGCAAAATCCAGATAATCTTTTGTTGTTTCCCTCTGCCATCCATTAATGGCAACCTTACCATTTTTTATATCAATTCCTACAACGATGCGATCCGTACCGTAACGTTGAATTATTTCCTTTAAAAAATTTATGTCTTCAAGAGCCTTAGTGCCGACAATAACACGTTCAATACCTGACTTAATGCAGGTTTCAATATCTTGTATAGAACGAATGCCGCCTCCTGTTTGAACAGGTATATTGATGGATTTTTGAATTTGAATAATCAGATCACGATTGATCATTTTACCCTTTTTTGCCCCATCCAAATCCACAATATGAAGCATCTCAGCCCCCTCTTTCTCAAACTGTTTTGCAACTTTAAGCGGATCGGTGTTATAAACCTTTTTAGTGCTGAATTTGCCCTGCGTAAGGCGTACGCATTGACCGCCCATGATGTCTATTGCGGGAATAATTAACATTTTTCTATAAAATTACGTATTATTTTTTCTCCAATTTTTCCGGATTTTTCCGGGTGGAATTGTGTCGCATAGAAATTGTCTTTTTGAATGACGGAAGAAAATGAAATTCCGTATTTTGTTTCCCCAACTGTAAATTCATTAATCGGCATGTAATAAGAATTTACAAAATAAAAATATTCATTATCCGGAATTCCGTCTGTTAGAGGTGATGATTTGGTAAACGAAACTTTGTTCCATCCAATCTGCGGGACTTTTAGATTATTTGAAAAGCGCTTTATTGCTTCCGGAATTATGCCGAGACATTTTGTACTGTCTTCCTCGGAAAAATCAGCAAGAAGCTGCAGGCCAAGACAGATGCCCAGAAATGGCTGCTTCGCGTTTTGGACAACCTTTATCAGACTGCGCTTTTTAAGCTCTTCCATGGCCGGCTTAGCGCGTCCGACGCCCGGAAAAATAATTTTGTCAGCTTTCCGGATTTCATCCGGATTAGATGTAATGATGTAATCACAAGCTAATCGTTTAAGGACGTTTGTAACAGATGCGATGTTGCCAGCGTTGTAGTCGATTATTGAAATCATTTATAAAATTCCTTTAGTGGTGGGTAAAATGTTCTGAGCACGTTCATCAGTGTCGCAAGCCTGCCTTAAGGATTTTGCAAAACCCTTAAAAATTGCCTCAATTTTGTGGTGTTCGTTCCGGCCATACCTTAGATTGATGTGAATAGTGGCTTTTAGCGTGTCGGATAATGATTTGAAGAATTGTTCGATTAATTCCGTTGGCAAATCACCGACTTTTTCACGATTAAAATCAACGTTAAAAATTAAGTTTGAGCGACCTCCCAGATCTAATGCGACTTCAGCTAGTGTTTCGTCCATCGGCAAAAGGAAACCATAACGATTAATTCCTTTTCTGCTGCCAAGAGCTTTCAGGAGCACTTCTCCAAGAGCTATCCCGACATCTTCAACTGTGTGGTGCTCATCAACATTGAGATCTCCATCTGCCCGGACGATTAAATCGATTAATGAGTGTCTGGATAATTGCTGGAGCATGTGATCGAAGAAATTAAGTCCGGTTTTTATCTGATTTTCACCTTTGCCATCCAGATTGCATTGAATGAAGATATTGGTTTCATTCGTTATGCGTTCAAGGCTGGCTATACGTGGGAATGAGCTATTTGTTTTCACTAAATAAGCACGTATTCCGATATTTTTCGCAAATTCCATGTCGGTATTTCTGTCGCCGACCATAAAGGACTTATTGAAATCAATTTCATTATTTTTCAAAAAATCATTTACCAATCCTGTTTTTGGCTTTCTGCAGTTGCAGTTATCTTCTGAAAAATGCGGACAGATAAAAATCCCTTCAAATTCAATTCCTTCTTTTTTAAGCCGATTTAATAATTCATTTTGTGGTGCATCGAAGTTTTTTTGCGGAAAAGAAGGTGTGCCGATTCCATTTTGATTGCTGACCATAACCAATTTATAACCTTCTAATATAAAACTTTTCAACTGACTGACTGCTCCGGGCAGTATCTGGAGTTTGTCGATTGAATCGATTTGTTTTGTGTCAGGCGGTTCGTAAATAAGTACGCCATCCCTGTCTAAAAAAGCAATTTTTTCCATAATTAAAGATTGTTATAAGCATTGATAAATTTTTTCATCTGGTTTTTTGTGCCAATAGTTAAGCGCAGTTGACCATCTTTCTGCGGACGCAAAAGTATTCCCTGTTTTTTTAAAGATTTAAAAATTTTCTTATTTTTCGATTTAAACAGAATGAAATTCGATCCGCTTTTTATAAATTCAATCTTTTTTTTACGAAAAAATTTTTCAACCATAGGCTTGGCTTCATTCATTACCTCGTTGACGTACTTTTTTAAGCCGGCAAGATCATTCAGGGAGGCTTTTGCGGCGATGCAGGCTAAAAAATTTACATCGTACGGTCCGCGTATTTTCATCATTTCCTGAATATTGGACGGTGATGCAATTGCGTAAGCAATGCGCAATGAAGAAAGCCCGAATGCCTTGGAAAAAGTTCTGGTAATAACGATATTCGGATATTTTTTTACAAGAGAAACAGCTGTTACCCCGCTAAATTCATAGTAGGCTTCATCTATGTATATGATGCTTTTTGGGGCTTTTTTTGCAATTATTTCGATGACATCAGGTAATATTAATGTTCCTGTTGGATTGTTTGGATTACAGATAACAATTAATTTTATTTTCGGTGTAATGGACTGCAAAACTTCCTCAAGCGGGAAGTTTCCATCTGATTTGTACTCCGGTTTGATAATTGTGTTTCCGGCAATTTCCGCGCACTGATAAAACATAGCAAAACTCGGCGAAGGAATTATTACCTGATCATCTGCCTTGGTGAATGTCCGGAAAATTAAATCAATCCCCTGGTCTGATCCGCTGGTTAGCATTATTTGACCGGATTTTACTCCGGCATATTCAGCGATTCGTTTTTGTAAATCATTATATTCGGGGTAAATTTGGAGATCACCGTTTTGTACAAAATTGATTAAGGCATTTCGGACTTTTGGACTGGGGGGAATTGTGCGTTCATTAAAATCCAGGAGTATCCCGTTAAATTTTCTTCGCCCGTCAAGAGGTGGGGAGTAAGGCTTCATCCCTTGAATGTTCAGCTTGGCAAAATTCATATAATAATTATTTAAAGCGAATTGAAATGGCATTTTTGTGAGCATCCAGGCCTTCATTTTCTGCAATGGTTTCAACTGTTTCTTTTAGCTTGCGCAAGCCCTCTTTTGATACTTTCTGAACCTGCATCATTTTCCCGAAAGAATCTGTTGAAAGCGGGGGAAACATTTTCGCGTAACCGGATGTCGGCAGGGTGTGATTAGTACCGCTGGCGTAATCTCCTAACGGTTCGGAGGTATATTTGCCCAGAAATACGGAACCGGCATTTATAATTTTGGGAAGTACAGTATTGGGATTTTTAATATCTATTTCCAAATGTTCGGGTGCATATTCATTACTGATTTTGATTGCTTCATCTAAATTTTTAACGATAACAATGAAGCTGACTTGTTCAGATTTTGCGATAATGGATTTTCGTGAAAGTTTTTTAGTCTGTATATCAATTTCCTGACAAACTTTTTTTGCAAAATCCTGATCCGTTGTTAGTAAAACGGCCTGAGAATCTTCTCCATGTTCGAGCTGGGAGAGTAAATCCGCGGCAACCCATGCCGGATTTGCGGATTTATCAGCAATAATCAGTACTTCGGATGGGCCGGCAGGCATGTCTATATCCACATCACCGTAAGCAAGAATTTTGGCAGTGGTTACATACTGATTACCCGGCCCGAAAATTTTATATACCTTTGGAATGGTTTCAGTTCCGTATGCCATGGCCGCAATTGATTGAGCTCCGCCGACTTTAAATATTTTTTTAACTCCGCAAATGCTGGCGGCCACAAGAACTGCCGGATTGCATTTTCCTTTTCGGTCTGGCGGCGTACAAATAATCACTTCCCGACAGCCAGCTACCTGAGCCGGAATAGCCAGCATTAAAACAGTGGATGGATAAGCCGCCTTTCCGCCCGGCACATAAAGCCCGACTTTTTCTATCGGCCGAAATTCCCGCCAGATTTTAACACCGGCCTGTATTTTAATAGCAGGTTCTTTTTTGCATAAAATTGCTGTGTGGAATTTTTCGATATTCTTCTTTGCCTGCTTTAATGATTTGAGCAGTTTAGGGCTGATGTTATCCATTGCTTCCTGAATTTCCTCTTTTGTTACCCGGAGACTTTTCAGACTTACACCATCAAATTTCTCCGTCAGACTGAAGAGGGCTTTATCCCCATCCCGTCTGACCTGTTCCATGATTGGCAAAACAACAGATTTAACATCTTCTTTTTTGCTTCGGACGCTTTGTATAAGGTTTATAACTTCCTCTATATTGTTTTGTTGGGTATTGATAATTTGCATGTGAATAAATTGTTAAATGAATTATTAACAGGGCTTTGAATTAAAACCGCCTGGGATTTTAATATCTCCACAAAAGGTTTTAGGCCATTGGCTTTCAACGTGCTCCCTGTTTGTACAAGGTCACATATGCTGTCAGCTATATTCAGTTTTGGTGCAATTTCAACCGATCCGCTCATCTCAATAATTTCCGATGTCAGATTGTTGGTTTTGAGGTATTCAGACAGCAGATTTGGATATGATGTTGCTATGCGTTTGTCATTTAAATCTTCAGTTGTTCTTATCAGATCAGGCATTTTTGGGACAGCTATTACCAAAGAGCATTCTCCAAAACCTAATTTTCTTAATTTTTTTACCGGCAATCCTTTTTCTTCGATAACGTTTTCGCCCACTATGCCGAAGTCTGCAATCCCCTCACTTACACATTGGGCAATATCAGCTGAACGGAGGAGCAGTATTTCAACGGCGCCACAGTAGGAGCTTTGTATTAATCGACGGCCTTCTAATTCAAAACATATTCCATAGGCTTTAAGAAAGTTGATACTGCCTTCACTAAGCCGGCCGTTTTTTTGAATGGCAATACGCACGGTGTTTTTTGTAAATTTATTAGACATAATCATAAAAAATAATAAAAAATCCCGAGGTGTCGGGATTGGGGAGAATATGACCTGGTGTTAAAGCGTGTTAGCCGAGCACCAAATCATATCCGCCCATTCCATGATGGATCCAATGTGCGATGCGGGTAACTGTTGTAGTACTAAGACCTGTTTTTTCTGATATTGAACGGTATGGGATATTTTTCTTCAATAATTCGGCCGCTTCCATACGTCTGCCCATTTCATCAAGCTCGTTTATGGTGCAAACGTCGCGCAATAATGCCTCGACTTGCTTTTGATCATTCAAACCAGCAAATGCTTTGCATAATTTTTTAAATCCCGGATTTTTTGCGAGTTTCTTTTCGAGTTTCATGATTTCTATTAATTAATAGCTAATATCTTACAATCAACAAGGTATGGCGAATTAAATGATGTCATTTCCCCGGCCTTTTTACCTGGAACGACTAAAAGACGTGCTGATAAAGGTTTGTCTAATTTTATTGCTAATGTTGCAACATCAAGAAGAGTTGCTTCAATTTTTTCTGCAGACGTGTTTCCTGGAATTGGAACGACGTCTAACCCACAACCGCAAACTGCTGAATATAGAAGTAAGTTTGTAATGTTATATGTTCCCTCATTTGCTCTTGTAGCCAAACCTAAATCCTCACAAACAGGCAGCATAAGCCCTGAATAACCACATAGGTTAATTGATAAATTTTTAAGAACACTTGTAATTAAACCCGAAATTGTAAGCGTTCCCTGACTTCCAAAATTACCAAATCCCAGTTTTTCATAAGCAAATCCAATACTTTCATCCTCATTTAATCCTGGATTTAATGAGGCATCAATTCCATTGTATTTAATATTAAATTTTTCTGATATTTGTTTGGCAATGTTTTCTACTTTTTGTAATTCTTCTTCAAAAATTGATTTTAAATTATCTTTAGCATCAATTAAGTTATTGGACTTTGAAAATGCTTTTACTGCCAAATCCCCACATTCTAGCCCTATTCCAAAGGCAGGCTGCTCTCCTTCATAAAATCCTGTTGGAAAAAATGGGATGCCTGACTTGCAATTTGCAGATGCACAAAATCTAAAATTACCATATCCATTTTTTGTTTCTTCTGAAATCCTTTTTATGACTTCGGCTGATATTTTTGCATTTTCAAAATTTATGCCACTTTCCTTATCTCCAATTTTCGCGGAACAGGAAATTTGTGATGTAGTTTTATTAATCTCAGGAATCAATTTAATTTTATCTGGCGTAACTGCATACCCGATATTAAAGAAGCTAATATCCAGACTTTTACAAATCTGTTCAATTTTTTGAATTGCGCTTAGAATTTCCTCATCTGATAAATCTTTAAGATATTCCTCCCATGAATTTGTAGCAATTCTGGTTGTTTGGACTTCATAGCCTGCTTCTTCAAAAATAGTTTTTGCTTTTTGGTTAAAATCAGCAATTTGTTTTATCTTACCTTCTTCATTGGGGCTTTTGAGAGATATGCCTGTGGTAATTGTTCTTATTTTCATAATTAAAATTGTATCATTGTGTTAACAGGTTAATACATTGAAACAAAAAAGTCAAGAGGAAAAATATTTTTCATTTGAGATTTTTCATTTTTCATTTAAATGTCTGAACTGGTGATCGCACTGATTTTTTTACCCCACAAGCCCGCAGGCGAGGATAGCTATCCTCGCTTACGGATATTGGGGTTGCAAGGGAAATCAAGAAATCCTTTAATCAAGAAAATCAAGGTTCAGACATTTAATTTGACCAATCCCATAAAAATTGCTAAATTAACTCTCCTAATATTTTTCAACTTAAATTATTATGCCTACTGACAATGAAAATTTGGAATGGAGAATAATAGATGAAGACACTGGTGTTGTGTCATTTGTTTTAGAAGATCAAAGATCCGGTGCTGAATTGGTTAATATAACTTGTTGCAGTCGAGCGGAATGTGTTGCAACTTTAGCTATAGGGATGGGTGATAACAAACCAGTAAACACCATGACTGAAATTGAAGGCGCAATACAATCAAATCATCTTGAACAACTACCTCGAGATCTTAGAGATAGAATTGATGGATTTTTGATGGCTGGTAGAATAAACTAATCAAACCTTAATTTTTTAACCCCAAATATTATGAATTGGACAATGAAAGGCAATCCTGCAGAAGGCGATGAAATATCTTTTTGTCTGGAGTCACCTACGGCAAATAAGGAAGCCAGTCTTGTTTTGGCTGAATTAACCATTAACCGTGGAGACCTCTCTGCCGTTCTTAGAATCGGAGGTGATGAGCATAATGTATCCAGCGTTAAAGAGATGGATGATTTGTTAAAAGCAAGAGATCTTGAAGAGTTAGCTACGGAACATCGTGGTGTAGTTGATGGCATATTGGCAATGATCAGCTGGAAGGTGGATGAATTAGATTAATCAAACCTTCAACAAATACTGATTTTCCCTTAACCATTTTCTGACTACTTTGTAGTTCGGGATTTTTTCTGCAACCAGATTCCAGAATTTTGCGCTGTGATTCATGACTTTTAGGTGGCACAATTCGTGGACGACTACGTAATCGATTACCTCGATTGGTGCCATAACTAAACGCCAGTTGAAATTCAGGTTTTTACGAACTGAACAACTCCCCCACCGGCTTTTTTGGTTGCGGAGGGTTACGCGGTTGTATTTAAGTTGATAATATTCATTAAAAAATTCCAGACGGTCGTGGACGACTTCGCTTGCCTTTTTTTTATAAAAATTCTCAATGGTCTTTTTGATGATCCTCTGCTGAGGGAGTCCGCCGCGGCGGACCTTGGTCCCGAAGCTGTCGGCCGCCGAACCAGGGCAGAGCCCTGCTCCGTCGGAAATGCGGTGATACAAATTGACTATCATTTTATCTTCTCTAATTCGGATTGATGGGCGTTTTTTTTCGCTTGGACGGACGGTGAGCGTTACGGGTTCTCCGAAATAATAGAACCTATCCCCTGTTTCGTATTTGGGAGCGGGGTGTAGGTTGTTTTGTTTTTCGATTTTTTCCCATTGTTTAATTATCCAAGGCGTTTGCTTTTTTATAAAGCTGTTAATTTCAAACTTCATAGCAAAACGTGGCACAACGAGTGATATTTGCCGGTTTTCTGAATCGACTTGCAGTTTTAACCGCCGGGCACGAGTGCTTTTTCGGATAGCGAATGGGATTTGTTGATTTTCTATGTCTATGTGGTCCATTTTATAACTAAAGGGCAATTAACTTAAGGGCCTTTCAGTTCTTTAGTTCATAAGCCCATGCGTTACATTAAGAATACACTTTAACAAAATTTAAAAAAACGTTAAACTACTTCCAGTAATATCAAATAACAAAAAAATAAAATGCACGAAACATCATTTGTTAGTGAACTCAAAAGGGCCGTTCAAATTGTCCTTTTTAATGAGCAGGAAATGAATCACCTTGCCGGTGATAAAGGTAAAACCAAATATGGTTTATATATAATCATTACTGGCGCTTTACTCGTATTACTGAGTAATATGGCTTTTTTAAGCGGATTTGTGTTTATTGGATCCAGCCTTTTTATGGCTTTGAAACAGGTGCTCATAATGATTATTGGAATTTATTTAACCAGTCTTATCGCTCAAAAGGTATTTAAAGGGCATGGAACGCATGATGGATTTTTCCGGGTTGCGGCTTATGGTTCTATCCTCGCATGGCTGGGAGCTTTGCAGCCTTTCCTTATGAGAATATTTGGTATTTTTGGGGGAGCATTCGGCCTTTTCAGCCTTATTGTGGGGATTTGGTCTTTAATACTTATGTATGTGATTATCAAAACTGTTCATAAATTAGCCAGTGGAGGTGCATTGGGCACTATGGCAATTATGATTGGTATCAGCATTATTATTGGAATGCTTCTTGGTTATGGAAAAGGTGGTTATGGTTATATGAATAAGTCATATGATTTTGCCACTCCTTTTGGTGAAGCAACTGTTGATGTGTTGGATGAAGATAGTTTTGAAATGAATATTCCAGGGGAAGATGGGATGGGGAATGTAAGAATGGAAGATGGAACTATGACAATTACCGGGCCGGATGGAGAAACTATGACTATTACTATTCCTGAACGCTAACAATTATTCTTTTGAATAATGAACATTGATTAACGATTGTTGATTTTAGATCTAAGCCTTAATTCGTAAATAAATCAAAAATCAAATATCTTTGTTCATTATTCTTGATTCATTAAAATTTATGAAAAAAGGTCTACCCCCAAAGAAGGGCTATGCTCG
Organism: Patescibacteria group bacterium; assembly: GCA_018813295.1. Taxonomy (GTDB): domain Bacteria; phylum Patescibacteriota; class Gracilibacteria; order UM-FILTER-43-11; family UM-FILTER-43-11; genus JAHJBZ01. The sequence continues at coordinate 76,227 of JAHJBZ010000033.1, forward strand.
CTATGCTGGAGAATACGACGAAAAGGAAAAATTTTGGGATAGTTTTGAAAAAGATTACCTGAAACCTTATATAGAATCTGCAAAAGATAAAAAGGTGCTCGATGCCGGAGCTGGTACTGGGCGCCTTTCTTTGCGTTTACATAAAGCTGGTGCTGAGGTGACTTCACTCGATATTTCACCGGAAATGCTTATCTTACTTGGCCAAAAAAACTCTGAGATTGAGGTAGTTGAGGGTGATATGGAAGCGATGCCTTTTGAGGATGACAGTTTTGATATGGTTTTTTCCAGCCTTGCACTCGTTCACTTAAAAAAGATCGATGTGTTTTTGGATGAATGTTACAGGGTACTTAAAGATGATGGAAAATTAGTGCTCGTAAATATTCATTACCGCAAACCCTTGGTGCTTCACGACGGCCAGGGTAGATACACCATTCAATGCTATAACCATTTTCCCAGGCATGTGCGAAAAGCCGCAGAGGAGTTAGCCTTTGGCGTTGAAAAAGAGATTATGGTAACTGAAGGGGATGATGTTTGGGTGAGTCAAATATTAATTTTGAAAAAATAGACCCAGTATGCTCACACTGAAACTGAAACAGTTGCAAACTATGTTTGAGTTTCTGCTTCTGGATACTGCATACAGTATTACACTTATTTGCCATGTGGGTTTGTAGCCCTATGTAAATCGCATGGTATACCCTTTTCACGCGCACGCAGTATAAGGGCGTCTGCTAGACCTGCATTATCATCTGGATACCTACTGATCAATTCTCTTAATATAGCCGCAAATCCTGAAGGCCTGTGTAGCACAGTTATAACTTGATCCAACCTAGCCCGCGCATCTCTTGCTGTTTGTTCAGCTTCAGTACCAGTTTTTGGTTGCACTTCTGGATCTTGTGAAATTGGTGGTGTTTTTGGAGGGGTTTGAGACATATTATATATCTATTTACAATTCGTAAGTTCTTTTTTTCTCTTCTGCCTGAAGTGCAGCTAGCCTTGCCCTTTCGCTCTTTAGGTCATCTCCTGGGTATTCTCTAACTATTTCTGTTAGTCGTTTAACAAATGGGGCGCCTCTTGTCATTAGTTTAATTGTAATTGTTTGTATACTACTTCTCACAGCTTCTGCTGTTCGTTCAGCTTCAGTGCCATTTTCTGGCTGCTCGCCCGGACCAACGTCCGCTTGGACGGGCTTATCTGGGTTTGTTAAAATTACTGTTTTTGGAGGGCGTTTATGCATGATTATCAGTTAAAAAATCAAATCCGTTTAAAAATATACTACATATTCTCATTGTAGTCAAGCATGTTTTAAATTTGCTAATTACTTAATCAAATCCAGAAACTCGCTTCTGGTGTTTAAGTTAGAGCGGAATGGGCCTGTGAATGATGAAGTGGTAATTTCACAATTCTGTTTTTCCACCCCGCGGGCTTTCATACACAAGTGAGTGGCTTTTATTACAACTCCGACTCCGTTTGGCTTAAGTAGCTCCATCAAAGTATCTGCGATTTGTTTTGTTAGGCGCTCTTGGTTTTGCAAACGGCGTGCAAATATCTCTACCATACGCGGTATTTTGGAAAGTCCGATTATTTTGTCATCCGGTAAATAACCGACGTAGACTTTCCCAAAAAATGGAAGCATGTGATGTTCGCACATTGAATAAAAATCAATATCGCGAGCAATAATCATCTCGTCATACCCCTCATTATCAAAAACTGTGACAGCTTTTTTAGGATCTTTTTTATATCCGCCGTATAATTTTTCAAAACTCTTTGCTACACGCTTTGGCGTTTCAATTAAACCCTCACGATCTGGATCATCGCCGATTCCAGCGATTATTTTTTTGATTAGTGGTTCTAAGTTAGTCATTTTTATAAAAAGGGAGTTACTTCATGATCATCTTCCAGATTATCAAGAATATATTTATAAATTTGCCCAGTTCTTGGGTCTTTAAGGCCTGAATCTAGCTCGACAAGAGGCTCTAAAACAAAACGACGATCCATTATGTGGCGGTGTGGGATTTGCAATTCGGGTAAATCGATTACCTCTTCATTGTATAACAAGATGTCGATATCAATTTCACGCGGTCCACCATCATGTTTTTTAGTGCGACCTAAATCCTGTTCAATTGTTTGGAACTCACGGAGTAGGTCATTTGGCTGCAGGGACGTTTTTATTTGCAGCACTTGATTCAAAAACCAATCTTTCCCAGATTCGGAATGTGGATGCTCCCCATCCTCCATCCAAGGCTCGGTTTCGTAAACCTGTGACTCGGTGATTATTTCGATATCGGGATGATTAACCATTTTCTCTTTCGCCGCATCCAAAAAGTCGAGACGATCACCCATGTTGGAGCCAATTGATAGGTATGCGATGATTTTTGGTGATTCTTTTTGCATAATTTGTGGTTTTAGTAATTGTCTTACGTTTGCGTTTGCGATTGGCGTATCGTCTAACGACTATCATCTAGCGTCTTGTATTCAGACGTTGGCCGTAAGACGAATACCGAAACGGGCATCGCCAACGCGAACGAAACCGTTATCCGTTATAAATGGCGAATGAATCAGAAGTCTCCCAAATACGTATCTCTACTAATCCAGGAAGCTCAGGCTTTAGTTGTTCCCACGCCCATACACACATGTTCTCTACTGATGCATGCTCCAGAGTATCGTTGATATTTGCATGATCCCATTTATCGATGACTTTTGCGTTCACAATTTTCTTAATTTCCGCAAAATCCATAACAAGACCATTTGGCTGCATATCGCCCTCTATGGTAGCGCGCATGCGGTATGTGTGACCGTGCAGATTTTCACACTTGCCGTGGTAATCCTTTAAAAAATGGGCTGAGTCGAAGGTGAATTCCTTAGCGATTTTCATTTTGTGGGATTAAAAATCTTTGCTGATTCGTTTTGCTGGCTCTCCGCCTAAGGCGGACACGTGGAGTCCAGCAAGGCGGATAAAACCGGACATCGCTGACTCCAGGTACAACCGTGGAGCCAGCTGAGTGGACAGGGCCTACATAATAACCAAAATAAAGTAAAAATTAAACTTGACTTAAATAAGGATTCATTTATAATTTGACGCCCAATTAATTTTTAATGCCCCCATTATGAATAAACCAAAAAATTCTCCTTTTCCTCCCGAAGAAGAATTGCGAGGAATGAAACCTGATAAGCTGCGTGCCCTTGTAACCAAAGTGACTGGCATTCCTATTGATGGAACAAGAAATGGTTTTGATGCAGTAACTTCAACCAGAAGAGTTGCTTTACATGAAGCCAGAAGAGATACAAGACAAGCACTTAGCCCTGAAGAAGAGTTGCTGAGACAGAAATAAATTATAAATTTGCCCCCTAACTTTTTTAAGTATGAATAATAATCCTGACCGCAGAGATCAGCCTACAGATAGAGCTTTTAGCAACGCTGAAACCTTACTTTCTTTTGCATTGGAACAAATAGCTCAAGATGTTGCAAGGGCTGAAGCGCCAGTAGGAGATATGGGCTTTGATGCTGAAGACCCTATTATATTGCCAGATATGCCTGATCATGAAAGAGAAGATATGTTTGCTGACCCATCTCAGGCGGCATTATTAGCAATCCCTGGATTTCGCGATAAAATTGAAAATGCGTTTTAATTTAAATCCTTCTTCATCTCCTCAACCGCATGCATTCTTACAATGCTTGCGCCGTTTTGAATTGCCTTCAGGCTTAGTTCGACTGAGGGTTTGTCGCGTTCTTCGAGCTCGCCACCCAAAAATGACTTGCGGGATACACCGACGAGGATTGGATAGCCGAGTTGTTTTAATTCGAGGAGTCTTTCGATAATTTCGAAACTGTATTTTGGTTCTGCGGAAACGAACATGCCCATGCCCGGATCGATTATGATTTTATCTTCATCAAAACCTGCATCGATTAAGTCAACTATTTGGCCGATTAGGAATGTTTTAATGCTTGCGATTACATCATCGTATTCAACTTTTTCAGTTGTAGTGCGGGGAGTGTCATCTTTGGAATACATTAAAACAACGTAAGGTTGGTAGCGAATTAAAACGTCGATCATGTCCGGATCACCGCGAAGAGCCGTTACATCGTTTACTATCTGGAAGCCATTTTCCAGAGCGTACTGCGCAACAGGTGCTTTGTAAGTGTCGATGGAAAATAGGACCTTTTCGGTTAATTTATTTTTCGCGATATAATCGATTACTGGTTTTACACGGTTCATTTCCGTTCTCAGACTGACATTGGTGGATCCGGGGCCAGTGGACTCACCGCCAATATCTATGATATCCGCCCTCTCCTTAATCAAATCCGAAATTCGAGTTTCGAAATTCGAATCATATTTTCCTCCATCTGAAAAAGAATCAGGTGTTACATTTACAATGCCCATGATTTGGGGGTTTTCAAAATCCATCAATTAGATATTAGAGTGAAAATTGAAAATTGAAAATTGAAAATTTATATGTGGTATAAGTGGACAATTTACTCCTGTTTCTATAAGATTACATTTGACATATGACATTTAACATTTGACATTTTGGATTACAAGTCAAAGGTCAATGGTCAAATGTCAATTGTATGAATTAAAGTTGCCATGAAAGTATCCATATTTGACGTAGCGGGGCCAATAATGGTAGGACCTAGCAGTTCGCATACTGCTGGTGCATGTAAGATTGGCCAGATTGCGCGAGCGCTTTTTAGGGGTACACCAACTAATGTTAAATTTTATTTGTATGGTTCTTTTGCAACTGTTTACCAGGGGCATGCAACGGATAAGGCTTTGCTTGCCGGGGTGATGAAGTTGTGGACGAGTGATTCAAATATTCGTAATGCCTTTGAAATCGCAAAAGAGAAAAAAATTGAATATGAATTTATTCCTTTTAAGATTTCTACGCCTGAACATCATCCGAATACCGTGCGTATAATACTGGAAAATCGTAATCGGAAATTGAGCGTAGTGGGATCTTCGCTGGGGGGAGGTAATGTAAAAATTACGCAAATCAATAATGTTCCGATTGATCTGGAGATTATGGCTGGCCGGTTTTTTTCAATTATTATCGGCCATGAAAATGCCCCAAAAGTTCTAGATCCACTTTATGAAAAATTGAAGGAGTGGGGCTCTGCAATTGCTAATAGTCAGACTTGTTCTGTAAAAAAGAACAGTGTTACGATATTAAATATTGAGGGGTTTATCCCAAAACTTCCGCAAGTTTTAGAGCTTGAAAAATTACCTGGAATTCAGTTTGTTCGGGCGCTTACTAAATTACTTAAATACTAATCCGAATTGTGGCTCGGATGATTGCTCGAATAGTGGTCCGCCGCGGCGGATGGTCCACAATACGAGCCACAGCGAAGCACGAGCCACAATACGAGCCACAATGCGTAAAATGGAATATAAATTCAACAACAGCACCGAGCTTCTGGAATTATGCAACAAACACAAGTTGCCGATTTCTCAAATAGCGATTAGGCGGGAGATGGAATTGTCTAAAAAAAGCCGTGCATGGATTCGCGATAAGATGAAAGATGTGCGTGATACGATGTGGGGGGCGATTCAGAAAGGCATAAAAAACTCCACAAAATCCAAATATGGGTTGGTTGGTGGTGATGCGAAAAAGATTTATGAGGGGATGGCTAAAATGGGAAAAATGCTGCATAGCAAAGTTACTGTTAGGGCTATGGCTTACGCAATTGCAACTGCTGAACAGAATGCAAGGATGGGTAAGATTGTTGCCTTTCCAACTGCCGGCGGAGCTGGTGTTGTGCCGGGAGTGCTTTTTAGTACCTATCAGCACATGAAATCGAGTAAGAGAAAAATGCTGAATGCGCTTTTTACCTCAGCGGCGGTTGGTATTGCGATTTTGGAACATGGAGGTACATTTTCCGCAGCTAAAGCTGGCTGCCAGGCAGAGATTGGGGTTGGCACTGCTATGGCTGCAGCTGGTTTAACGGAGATGAGGGGCGGGACACCGGAAGATTGTTTGAATGCTGCTGCTCTTGCACTTAAAAATATGTTAGGACTTACCTGTGATCCGATTGGAGGACTTGTGGAGGTACCTTGTGTAAAGCGAAATGCAATGGGGGCAACTATGGCCATTAGCGCTTCTGATATAACTATGCTGGGCGTAAAAAGTTTTGTTCCGATGGATGAAGTTGTGGAAGCTATGATGAATATTGCAAGTTGTATGGATGAAGGTGTTCGTGAAACAGCTTTTGGCGGTCTTGCAATAACCCCAACTGGATTTGGGATTCGGGAAAAAATGGGATTGCCGAAGGTGCCGAGGAAGTATTTAAAGAAGTGTCACAATTGCAAACTTAAAAATTTGAAAATTTGAAAAAAACTAAAGATAGAATTAGTTTGGCTAATTAATTTTCAAGTTTTTAAATTTTCAAAGTCTATTTTCCCCAAACCAACTTCTCAAACTTCTTCATCAGCTTTTTAGTGACAGGACCTGGACGGCCGGTTCCTATTTTTTGACCGTCTATTTCTACAACTGGCAAAATACCGCTGGTTGTCTGGGTAATGAAGACCTCATCCGCATCCAGAATATTTTTATATTTTACCCCCCTAAAAACAATACCTCCATCAGCTAGTTCAATTATGGTTTCGCGAGTTATACCGAATAATATTTCTTTATTTGTACTGTGGAGTTTGCCATCTTTTACCCAAAAAATATTTGCATAAGCACATTCGCGGACATAGGTTTTTGGGTCTACTAGGAGTGCTTCGTAAGCCCCGCAACTTAATGCGTGTTGCTTGGCTAAATAGCAAAATGCATCAGCTAGTTTTTTAGCATGCGGTACGTTTCTTTTGCCGTGAAATGAAACTATCTTAACTCCTTTTTTATACATTGAGGTAGGCTTTTCTTTGAGAGGTTCTACCATTACTACAAAATTTTTATTTGTGAGAATTACGCGTATTTTTGCTTCTTTCCATTCGCTTTTATCGAGTACCCGACAAACTTCGGCATATGCTTTTTTCAAAGTCCATTCTGGTTTAATTCCCATAATATCTGCGGACATGTATAAGCGAGCTATGTGATCATTTAGACGAAAAACCTTTTTATTATAGGTACGAATAGTTTCAAAAACAGCGTAGCCAAATAAAAAAGCATTACTAGTTACAGGGATTTTCGCCCTTTTTTCATCTGTGATTTTACCGTTAATTGAGATTATCATGTCTTCAGCCCATTAAATGCTAAAGCCCTTTGGGAATATAGTATAGCAAATAATGTTTGAGTTGGACAATTATTTAAAAATAGCTTTATAATAATTTCCATGCTTGTTTCGCAGTAATTTGCTATAATTTTGATCGGTTAAATAAAAAATTTTATGGCTGGACCTGACCCAACAACAGAAGCCCCATCCGAACAACCTATGTCTGATGCTCCGGAAATAGAGATTCCAATTGAAGGAGCCCCAGAAGTACAGCTTTCTGGCACCCCAATGGATGAACAGGCGAAATCTATGATCATAGATCATTTTCAGTATACGGAAGGAAAGAGAAAGATAATGGTAATTAAAGTTCCTCAAACTAATAAAGAGGATATTCGTGAAAAAGTTCTAGCTTATCGCGTAGAGCCGCATATTATTTTCTCAAAGTTTTTTGAACAGCTCATCACTAATTTGCATGAGCTTTTTAGTAAAAAACTGATTAGCTTTGAAGTGGTTTCTTATAAACAGCATATTTATTATTACGTTTATACCGATCCAAATTATTTTCAATTAGTGCGTGGTCAGATTTATGCAATGTATCCTGCTGCGGAGATTGAAACCGTAGATGACTATGCAGATACTGCAGAGCTTTCCAAAACACATCAAATTGCTTGTACGGAGATGGTTTTGGAAAAAGCAGATATTTTTCCTATCAAGATGTATGAGGAATTTAAAAAGGATTCGACTGCCGGTTTGCTTTCTGTTCTTTCGAAGACGGAAAAAGATGAACAAATTTGGGTTCAATTTGTTGTTAAACCTCAGCCGGATGATGCTCGCTTTAATTTCCGCCAAAATCTTAAAAAAATTGCCAATAGATTTATAAATATTTTCCGCCTTAAGTATTACTTTAAGCAAAAGGGAATGAGTGGAATTAAAGCTGAGCAAAAAGAAGCTTTTGAAACAAAAAATAGCAGTAAAGCATTTCATGTTACAGCTCGTGTTGCTTATTTGACCCCGAAGAACAACCCTGCATTAAAAGCTAATACTAAAATTAAGATTCTGGAACAGGCTTTTAAGCAATTTAATACTATTGATTTAAATCGCTTTAAAAATGGTGGTGGTTCTACCAGCAAACTTCTTCGTTTATATCAAAAACGAATGCTTGGTAAGCATTTTATTCTTTCCAATAAGGAATTGGCGACCGCCTATCACCTGCCAAATGAAGATGAAGTGCCAAATATTGTGCATGTACTTGCTAAAAAATCTGATCCGCCTAATACGCTGCCAACGGAGGGTACGCCTGGTGAAATTGCATTCTTTGGAATGACAAATTTCCATAATCAGTATTATAAGTTTGGTATTAAATACGGTGATAGGAGACGTCATTTATATGTAGTTGGTAAATCCGGTTCTGGAAAATCAAAAATGCTTGAACTGCTTATTAATGAGGATATTAAATATGGAAAAGGTGTGTGTATTCTCGATCCTCATGGCGATTTAGTTGATGCTGTGCTCAGGTTCGTTCCAAAAGAACGTATTGAAGATGTAATTATTATGGATCCTACGGATACACATTATCCGGTTGCGTTTAATCTACTTGAAGATGTGCCTGCTGAAATGAAGGTGAGGATCACCATTGGTATTATCGATATTTTCAAAAAGTTATTCGGAAGTAACTGGACGACAAGGCTGGAGCATGTACTTAGGTACACATTGCTCGCTCTTTTAGATAGCCCAAATACTACTATTCTTTCGATCTTAAAAATGCTTTCGGATAAAAACTACAGACAGAAAATCGTTTCCAGAATTGATGATACCGTGGTTAAAAACTTCTGGGTAAATGAGTTTGCGGCATGGAGTGAAAAGTTTGATAATGAGGCGATCACGCCACTTTTAAATAAAGTTGGTCAGTTCGTTTCAACATCTTTGATTCGTAATATCGTTGGTCAACCTGCAAGTAAATTTGATATTAGAGATATTATGGATCAAGGAAAATTACTTTTCATAAAAGTGCCAAAAGGAATTTTGGGTGAAGAAAATGCCCAACTTCTTGGTTCTATGATTGTAACTAAGATTTATCAATCAGCGATGATGAGGGCGGATACGCCGGAGGAGCAACGACGTGATTTTTACTTCTATGTAGATGAATTTCAGAATTTTACTACTGATACTTTTGGGGAGATCTTATCTGAGGCTCGTAAATATCGTTTGAATCTGACTGTTGCCCACCAATATATGGGGCAGTTGAGTGAAAAAATGAAGAAGACGATTTTTGGTAATATCGGTTCATCTGTTACGTTTAGAGTTGGTGGTGAAGATGCTAATGTGCTAGAAAGTGAATACAATCCTGTATTCCGTGAAAGAGATTTTATCAATTTGAGCGTAAGGGATTTTTATACCAAGCTTTCAATTGATGGGCAAACTAAAGATGCTTTCTCCGGCAGATCGCTTGATGTTGCTTATCCTAAACACGATTATGTAAAAGAAATTAAACAAAATTCCCGTTCCCACTTCGCAGCGAAAAAAGAAGACGTTGAAACTGCTCTTAAAAAATGGGATGAGGGTGGAGCTGATGATGATTTTGATGTTATGGACGTGCCAAGTGATTACAAGGAACCTATAATTGATTTGTAATTCGCTAACGCTGTGAATTCGCTTCGCTGTGGATGCGCTACGCTGTGGATGTAATAAATATACTGAATTCAACCACAGGCGTTAGCCGAATCCACAGTCCCGTAATCGGGACGAATCCACAACGTAGTGAAATAAGATAAGCAAAATGCCAAATATAAAAAAAACGTGCAAAATCACAGGAAAGGAATTTGAGATTACAGAACGTGAGCAAGCTTTGTACGATAAATTGCAAGTGCCTTATCCGGAAATTTGTCATGAAGAGAGGCTTAGAAGGAAAGTTCTTTTTAGAAATGTAAGGACTTTGTATAAGCGCAAATGCAGTCGGAGCGGGAAGGATATTATTTCGATGTATCATGATAAAGTTCCGTTCCCTGTTTATCATAGGGATGAGTGGTGGAAAGATGATTGGATGCCGCCGGAGCAAGAGTTTGATTTTAATCGTCCATTTTTTGAGCAGCTAAAAGAACTTAGGGATCAGTGTCCGCGTGCGAGTGTGTTTAATAAAAAGGCTTATGGTTCCGATTATTGTAATGTGAGTGATGGATTAAAGGATTGCTATCTTTCTTTCGTTGCATTTGAGAGTAGAAACCTGATTTATAGCCACAGAATTTTTGGTTCAAATGATTTGGTGGACTGCTATTACTGCACCAATGCTCAGCAATGTTATGAATGTGTGTATTGTTTTGATACGTTTAAATTAATTCACTGTGTGGAATGCAGGAATTGTACGGATAGTGCATTTTTATATGATTGTATCGGCTGTAAGAACTGCTTTATGTGCACTAACTTGAGGCAAAAGCAGTATTACATTTTTAATAAACAGCACACAAAAGAGGAATATGAAGCCAAAATGAAGGAAGTTAATTTTGGTTCTTATATGACCATACAGTTTTTGGCAAAAAAG
>JAHJBZ010000034.1 GCA_018813295.1 Patescibacteria group bacterium
GATTTCATGTGTTCAATAATTTTTGGTACAAGTTTCTCGTACTCCTCCTTTGAATATTGCTTGTTTAGAATGCAATAATTCCCCTTATGTAAAGATGCGCAACCAAAGCAATTTCGTGAACTTGGGCACAAGACCGAATAGTAAATATCACTAACATTTTTCCATACATAGGCTGAAAAAAGTGTACGAATCGCCGGCAGGCCATTTACAACAACTTCATAACCCAATTCCGTTCCTTGTAAGCCACAACCATCATAACAATCCTTTAGTGGGCCATCCCCCAAGAATATCCATTTGCAGTCTTCTGCATTACTTGTATCAAAACATTCCTTAGAATTTTTACAATTTTTAATCGCATCGCCTGTTGAGTTTTCACAATTAATTATTTGAGCGAATTTCATTGGAAATTGTAAACGATGTTTTTTAAAAAATTCTCGTGCTTCTTGAATTCGGTTTAATGAATCTAATTTTAAATTACCTATTCTTTTCTCATAATCTGCTTTTGAAAGTTGCTCGTTCATAAAGCAATATTCTTTTCCAACCAAATTTACGCAACCAAAGCAATTTTTACAATTTTGTGAGTTCTCACAAAATAGGCATTCCGAACAATTATTACAGTTCTTGCAATACTTGCTGCCATAGCAATTGTTTACATCCACACATGTATAACAAAGCTCACAGTCAAATGCCTGAAAACAATCAATACAATCCTTACAGCTCCAAATTGAATTACAATAATAGCAACTCTCATTGTCATTACTCGCATAAATTAGATAGCAGTCTTTATTGTTGTTGCAAAAATTTACATAATCGCTGTTAACAGCCCTATCTACTAATAAATCCAGCCATGGAACATCTTTTAATAATTCATCAAATTGCTCAAAAAATGGACGTGAAAAATCAAAGTCCCGGCCATAATCCAATGCATTCCATTTATCACTCCACCAAATATTTTTTTTATAAACTTTATATGGTTTATTAGGAGCTATCCAGGAAATAATTGAATCACCGGAAAAATCACATTTTCGTTTATACAAACTGCGCTCATTTCGCCAGACCATTCTCCTTTGCAGCCGGCAATCCGGGCACAGGGTTGGTTCAGGTACTTTTACTTTTGCATAAAACTGACGATCGGAATCGGTTACTTCAAAGCCAGTGGTGCAGTTTTTACAATTTTTCATTAATAGACTGTTTTAAGGTAGCATTCCTCACAATATATTTTTTCTGGACGATTCTCGCTGTATGTTGATACTAAATTCTCTCCACATTTCTGGCAATTTCTGTTATAAAGTCTGTTCTTATTTCTAAGCTCTCTCCTTAGATAGTGACGTTCATCTGAATGCAAGTGAGGAATTGGAATGTTGTTGTTTCTGTAAAACTGTAATTCCTTTGGAATTATTTTATAAAGTCTTCCGGATTTTTCACACTTAATTGCCCAGTTTAAAATATCATCTGGGGTGTCGTTAATATTATCGGGCAACCTTTCAGCCGGTATAACCTTGTCGGACTCAGGAGGTTGTTCTGGGGTGTCATACCAAGTAAATCCTTCTTTTATAGCCTGGTCTTTTTCAAGCGGATAGTATTTTTGGGCTGTGGATTCATTATACCCAAAGCATGAGAGGTCTTTACGAAGATATTGTCCCCACTCCCCTGTTTTTTTCATGTGTTTGATTATTTCAGACTTAAGCTGTTCATATTCTTCCGGTGAATACTGTTTATTTAAGATGCAGTATTTCTTTCTATTTACTCCAACGCAACCAAAACAGTCATTGGAATTAACTGCAATATCGCAATATAAAAGATTTGAAGAATCAAAAACAAAGTAGCTAAACATACAGCTTATTGAGCCAATAGTTGATGTTTCGCTATAGCAAAGTTCATTACCGTGCCCGACAAAAGATGAATTAAATACATCTTTTGCTCCGTAAATTAATATACAATTTCTACAATCTTCACTTTTACCTGCATCAAAGCAGTTGATACAGTTTTTGGAATTTTTTATATAATCACCTGTGCAGTTTTGGCAATTTATCTGATGTGAAAATTTAACTATACGATTACTGTGCATTTCACGGAATTTTTCAAATAATTCTTGTTGATTTTTATACGATCCATTTATAATTTCCTTCTTTTTTTCAAAATATTCCTCCTTTGAATATTGTTTATTCTCTATGCAATAAGATTTATTGGAAAGGTTTACGCATAAAATACACTCATTACAATTTGAACAATCACTGATGTAATAACAGTTTTTGCAGTTTTTTGAATCAAAAGCGAAATGGCATCCATAACTACCGATAACATCCCCAATCATATAACAAAGCTCACAGTTGTTACTTATGTCAATATCAAGGGAATTCTTGTTTTTCATACACAGAGTGCCATAAAGCACATCCTCGTTGTAGTCTCCTCCGAATACTAAATAAGAGTTTTTGTTGTACACACACATGTTGCAGTATTCACTATTCTGACTGTTTACATTTACAGATGGTGGCCTTGGAACTTTTAGCTGTAATTCTTTTAATTGATCGAAAAACGGGCGGTTTGGATCGAAATCCTGACCATAAGAAAGTTCATCCCAGCTATCTCCATACCAAACATCTGATTTGTAAATTTTGTAGGGTTTATCCGGGGCATAAATGGTGACTATTTTTTCACCTGTTGAGTCACATTTGCGTTGATAAAGAACTCTTTCATTCCTAAAGCAAAGGCGTGTTTTCTGATCACAGTCAAAACATAGGCCGGTTGGTTCAACTCCGAACTTTTGATAAAGCCGATTTTCCTCATCGGTTATTTCAAACCCTGTGGTGCAGGTTTTGCAATTTGGCATAGGGGGTTATTTTTTCCTAAATCTCACCCTCTCTTCATACCGCACTTCATGATGTGCGCGAGGGAGGGGTGCTTTAATTTTTTTAAGTAAACGAATTTCTTGTGGAATTATTTTAAATGGCTTTCCGGATATTGGGCATAAGAATACCGTTTCTATTTTACTATCTTCCAGATTGCTGATGTCATCTGGAATATTTGAAACGTCTTCGTAGTCCCCTGCTTCAACTTCTTGTTCTTCGCCATACCTCCAACCCATACTTTCGACCTCCTCTTTGGTAAAAGTATCGTAATCTTTAAATGCGCTATCGAGATAGGAGAATGTGGCGCAATCAAAAGGAAAAGGATTTCCGTAATAATCCCCCATTTTTTTGATGATATCGGATTTTATTTCTTTATATTCCTCTTCTGAATATTCCTTATTTAGAATGCAGTATTTTTTATAACGTAGTGAAATACAGCCAAAACAATCATTACAGCCCTGAAGAAATTCGCCATAACAGCAATCCTTGCATGTCCAACAGCCGACCACATTATGACAGTTGTAGGATTCCGTTGTGCTAACACAGCCACAGATTAGCTGGGAACCATCTACTATCGCATGACTATGAACAACATCTTTACAACCATTAGCCCCTACCCAGTAATACATGCAATCTTCAGCATCCTCTACATCATAACAATGGTGACAATTTTTGGTGTTGATTAGGAAGTTACCAGTTGAATTTTCGGTATTAATCAGGCGTTTGTAGGGCTTGCCAGTGAGAATTTCTTTAACGAATTTATCCTTTAGATATGCGAATACCGAATGGGAATTAAAATTAATCTCATTCATTTTTTTCTCGTATTCTTCTTTTGATAATTGCTGATTGTTAATGCAGTATTTTTGATTGCGAAGACCATAGCTCATAAAACAATCACTGCAGCCCCGCATATCAAAACAGAAATTGCAGTTGGAAGAGTTATCGGTTAGAAAGCAAGCTCGACATCTATAGCAATTTCGGCAATCCACGCACTCAAAACAAAGTTCGGAGTCGTGTAGGTAGGCAGAATCGATGCAGTCGTGGCAGCCAAAAACACCGTGAGTATAATAACAGTCTTCGCAGCGATCAGCTAAAATATGCATGTAGCAATTTCTGTTCTTCTCAGCTGCATTACAGTAATCACAATTTTCGTTGTATGGAGCGAATATATTAACTCGCGGAGTGATTTTTGAAAGTTCTTTATATTGTTCAAAAAATGGTTTGTCTGGATCGTAATCCAGGTGCGGTGGTGTCCAGCCGTCTGATATCCAGTAGTCGTATTTGTAAACGGGAAAAGGATGTTCACTTTTATATACACTAATAATTCTCTCTCCTGAAAAATCACATGTTCGCATATATAAATTCCTCTCATTGCGAAGCCCTAAGCGCATAGCCAATCGGACTTTGGGACAGTATTTAGGTTCATTTATTTCCATTTTTTCAATAACCCGACGTTCGAGTTCTGAAATCTCAAATTCTACGTTGGTCAGCTGGCAACTTGTCTTTACTTTGCTGAGCATATGAATAGTCTTTATAGGCTTCAATTATGACAAATATTTTCGACATGTCAATCCTGCCCCCCTAAAAAGCTTGTATTTAAAGGGGAAACTTGGTAAAATAAGTGTGTCGGAATTCGTCGACAATTCTAAATTTATGTATAAGATTTATTTACACTCATTGGGCTTCTCCGAAAAAGAAGCAGAAGTTTATCTGGCTTTAAATCAGTATGGCGCCTCCCCCGCTTCGACCCTTGCCAGGCTAACTAAGATTAAAAGGACATCTATGTACGATGTTCTTAATAGTCTTCTTAAGAAAAATTTAATCATAACTTATCAAAAAGGCTCTTATACATATTATGCAATAGATGACGTTAATAAGATTTTGTATCAAGAAAGGGATAAATTGAGGCTTGCCGAATCCGTTGTTAACCAACTGCAAGAAGATCAAGGGCGAACAAGCGATATACAAGTAAATCACTATAAAGGTGAGGAGGGGTATCGTGAAATGTACGAAGATATTTTAAGAATTAAGCCAAAAGAACTTCTTGTATGGATTCATTTGGATGAGTTTTATCAGGCACTTGATCCTGTACGTGAAGAGGAATGGACGCAAGAACGCATCTCTAAAAAAATCTGGACCAGGCTTTTGATGCAAGACACCCCCCTTGCCCGCAAGTTTCAAAAAAAGGACCCGGATTCTTGCAGAAAAACTATACTTCTTCCAAAAAAATACATGTTTGCAACTACCTGCTTTTTATATGACGGACATATTCTTCTTTTTGACTCACATGAAAATATAACCGGAATTAGAATTTATCATCCGGAGTTTTATAAGATGCAGAAACAGATTTTTGAGATGAATTGGGAATTATTTGGTTAGGTTTTTTATAAACCCTCCTCAAAAGAACTCCATGATCTCCTTAAGCTATCCAAATAT
Source organism: Patescibacteria group bacterium (assembly GCA_018813295.1). Classification (GTDB taxonomy): domain Bacteria; phylum Patescibacteriota; class Gracilibacteria; order UM-FILTER-43-11; family UM-FILTER-43-11; genus JAHJBZ01. The sequence continues at coordinate 5,286 of JAHJBZ010000034.1, forward strand.
CTGATAATATTGCTATTTGATTCATAAGATCCATTCCATTGACTTATTTCATTTCTGAGCAATTCAATTTCTCTTCTAATATATCCAATTTTTTCATTATATCTTTTATCATAAAGCCCCTCACTGCTTAACATAGTTTCAATTTCATCCAATCTGCTTGATATATGATCAACTTCAGAGTTAATGGCATTAAAATCTAGTGGCAATTGATCTTCAATATACGTTCCCAGAGAATAATTTCTTCTAGCACTGGTTACGTCATCGTATATCTTCATCATTTCAGCTGCCGCTTCATCGGTGAACTCATCCTCACCTGGCCTTCTTGCGAATAAGCATCTTTCTAATCTTCCTGTTTCCTTTTCATATACTGAATCAATAGCGAATTCAAAGCTGAATTGACCAAAAAAATCAACATATTCACCTTCCTTACTACCCATTATATCAATAGTGACAGCCTTTTCTGCCCCCCCCTTACACAATCTGTCTGGATCGTCGAATCTGTTAATAAGTTCCCACATAAATCCTTGGTGTTTTTCTAACGGAAGAGCATCATACCTTCTTATAGCATATAAAAATTGTCTTATTCCTTCCCTGGCTCGCTGGGTTGAATATATTGTGTATTCCCTTTTTACTTCATGACTAGCCTGAGCGGCATTTATCCACTCTCCATATGTATCTATTCCTTCTTTTGCTACCAGGAATTTTCTGCCTTGTTTATCTATATGCCAATAAAACTCATACATATTATAGCCTCCATCTGCATAACTAAATTCACCTGAATAAAATACGCCAATGAAATTAAATTGTTTACGAGGCACACCCCATTCATTACGCCCACTTGTAGCCTGCGTATCTCTGTCATCTACTACAATATCTTCATCTGAATCTAATAATGCCTGGAAATCGTCTAAATTAGCGTAAAGATGTTCATATGGTCTGCCTAATTGCATGCCTTTATCAGTAAAAAACAAGTTATATTCATGAACAAATCTATCTTCATGGTCAATTCTACGGAAATGATTTCCCTGATAAATATCATTAAGGGCATCTTTATGTTCTAAGAAATATTTTTGTAATAACGGCCTAAGATCCTCCAAGGTATCAGGAGATAAATAATAACGATTTCCAATATCTTTTAGTGATTTTTCTATAATTCCATTAAAAATTTCGAGATTGTGGCTTTTGTCTATTTCAACATGTGGCCCATCCATAAAAAATGCTACATCAGCCAATGCTTCTTCAAGATCATCAGTAATCATTTGTTCTCTTTTTTGTTCCTTTCTCTTTTCCATTTGCATTCCCGTTTGAACCAGTCCACCGCCTAATAGCAAAGCCAACACTGCAAAGAGCCCAAAGCGAGTTCTGGCTATACTCCTCATTTTTTTCAAAGCATAGTAATTTTCTTTTGTCTTTAAATGCAGTGTTTCAAATCTTTTCCCTTTAAATAATTCGAAAAGATCGTACAAAGCTTTGATATTTCTATATCCACCATTTTCGCCTTTGATTATTTTAGTAATTATCTCATCATAAACTCCTTGCCTGTCTACTCCACCATGAATAAAGCGGCCATGCAAAATGTCGGTTAAACGAATTGCTACTTCTACTAAAGCGTAATGCTCTCTGGCTGAATTAGCATTATCAGATTCGCGCAATCTTGCCGGAACTGCATGCTTAAAAGCTGAAGCAAGGCGGTCATCATCTTCAGCTAAACCTTGTTGTACGGTTTTATAAAGCTTCCTAGCAATATCAAGTGAATTCGACTGCGGGCCTAATTCAATTTCTTCATCTTCTTGCATACCTAGAGCTTCTTCTATATTAACTAATCCCGTCTCAAAATTAACAGAAGCATGCAACTGATTAAATAATTCTTGATGCAAAGGATCTTCTTCAATGTCCACAACTTCAATGTCATTTTTTCTTTTTTTAAATTGTTTGCGAGCAATTTTTTTAATTAATACTATTTCATCTTCGGGGAGCATTGCCTTCTTGACATCCTCAGGACCATTGAAAAGCTCACTTAAACTCGGAGCAACAACAAATCGGGCTTTTTGACCTTCTTCTAAATGGCTAAACATAAAATCCAATGCGCCCGTAATAAATTCCTTTGTATAGATATGACCATTGGGATTTCCCCACCCCATTAATTTCTGGACTTTTTCAGATGTTGCAGGGGGAATTACCTTGCCTATATAAAATGCATGATCTTCTGTTTTTAGCCTTAGGGGTTGTTCTTCTCCCTCATTATCTTCGCCTTTATTGGGTACTTTGTGAGATACATATTGATTATTTGCATCTAAGCGCAAAAACATATCCCGAATTGTATCAGGTAAAGGAATTGCTATTTTATCTGGCCCATGATGAGAGGGGTTTTCAGACAAAGGATTTTTGAGTAATAGGCGTATATATTACATCTATTTTTGGTATTTTGTCAAGCTTTTTGACGGCTTCTTTAAAACAAAAAGGCGGTTCAGATAAAATCTGAGACCAACAGTTAGTAATGGTGCCCAGGAAAGGACTCGAACCTTCACGCCGTGAGGCACTGGTTCCTAAGACCAGCGTGTCTACCAGTTCCACCACCTGGGCACAGGTATTGGATTGCCTATGTTTTATACAGATTTCGGCTTAAAAAAGCAAGTATTTTATTATATTTTTTGCTATAATTCACACGCATTACAATTTAATTACAATACTATGAATAAAATATTAAAAATTCTAATTGTGATCGTTTTAGTTGTACTTGGGCTGCTCGCCTACATGGGCTTTTTTAATACGATTACATTTACCGAAGGTGAATCTGGGCCATACACCTTTGTGTATGAAGATTTTGTAGGTGAGTATGCTGAGACCGGGCCGCTGTTTGATGAAATTTATGAATCACTTGTCGATAACGGAATTGAGACTGAATTGGGATTGGGAATTTACTATGACAATCCTGACGAAGTTGATGCTTCTGAACTTAGAAGTAGAGTCGGTTCCGTTGTAACGGAGGAGCAAGCTCAGTTAGCCGACGAAGCTGGTGTTCCTTATAAGATAATGACAGTGGATCCAATTAATGCAGTTATTACAGAGTTTCCATATAGAAATATGCTCTCTTACATGGTAGGCCCTATGAAGGTTTATCCAAAAATGACTGAGTATATTGCAGAGAAAGGATATGGAGCTGCACCTTGTTATGAACTTTATGATATGGAGAATAACAAGATTTTTTATATGTGTGAAATTGTTTCCAAATAGTGGCTCGAATGGTGGCTCGAATGGTGGCTCGAATGGTGGCTCGAATGGTGATCCACAATGCGAGCCACAGGAGCGGAGCGACACGAGCTACAATGCGAGCCACAACTCGAAATTATTATGTATTTAATAGACACTCATTGCCATCTTAGTCATTACGAAAAAGCTGATTTAAAGGCGGTTATTGAGCGAGCCGGTCAGGCTGATGTAAAGAAGCTGATTACGGTTGCCTGCAATTTGGAGCAAATTGGCGAGTGCTTACCAATTGCTGACGAGTATGAGTTTGTTTGGACAACGGCTGGTATTCATCCGACTGAGCTGACGGACAATGTTGAAAGGGATTTGGAAAAGGTTTATGAATATGCCAAAAATGAGGAGAAGGTGGTAGCTATCGGTGAAATTGGATTGGACTATTATCACGATACTTCCCCGCACGACTTGCAGGCTGCATTTTTTATAGGACAGCTGAATATTGCCAGAGAATTAAATAAGCCCGCCATTATTCATTGCCGTGGGGGAAAAAATCCGGGTGAAAACGAGCAGGCCTTTATTGATATGATTAAGATTCTGGAAAATGAAAAATTTTCAAACGGCGTAATGCACTGTTTTAGCGGCAATAAGGTTGAGGCTGAGAAAATTCTGGATCTTGGACTGATGCTCAGTTTTACAGGAATCATCACATACAAAAATAATGAGGAGCTTCGAGAAGTGGTTGCTGACACGCCGCTCACCCAAATGATGCTGGAGACGGATTGCCCGTATATTGCGATTGATGGTAAGCAGGATGGCCCTGGGCAGCCAGCTTACGTTGCGGACATTGCAAAAGCCGTCGCCGACATAAAGGGCGTTCCGGTTGAAGAGGTTATTCGGATTACGACGGAGAATGCGGAACGGTTTTTTGGGGTTTGACATATACCATCCACCATATGTCATTCCGAGGGAAGCGTAGCGACGAGGAATCTACAGTTTACTTATAACCATATTCCGCCTCCAATATTTCATAATATAGGTCTTTCCATTCTGGATTCATGCTTTTAATTAATTTGATTTTCTTTTCTCTTCGGTATTTTTTAATTTGCTTTTCGCGTTCAATAGCAGCATGTATGTCGGTATAGTATTCGTAATACACTAAACGTTTGCAGTTATATCTACTGGTATAACTCTTCTTGTAAACTTTTTCTTTATGCTGCCATGTCCTTCCTAAAAGGTCGCTTGTTACCCCTGTATAAAGTGGGTGTCTAGCATAATTGGTAGTGATATAAACGTAATAATTATATTCTTTCATGTTATCGGTAATCAGTTATATGCAGATCTCTCGTCGCTACGCTTCCCTCGAGATGACAGTCAGTGGGTTAGTTGAAATATTTTCGTACCGCTTCATCGACTAATTTGACTTTATCGGCCGAGAGGATCTCCTTAAATCCCAATTTATCAGCCTCCTTGATGCGTTTTTTGAGTTGTGAGACCTGCCTCACCTCTCCGGACAAACCGATTTCTCCAATGCAGATAAGATCGGAGGGGAGGGGGTTTTGAAGTTTGGAACTTGCAATCGCCATGGCCACGGCAAGGTCGGCTGCTGGCTCGGAGAGTTTTAGGCCCCCGACAACGTTTACGAATACATCGGATGAATCGAGCTTGAGTTTGGCGTAGCGATTTAGGACGGCGATTATTATGTTTAAACGATTGATATCAAAGCCGCTTGCCGTGCGCTTGGGGTAACCGAATTGAGTGTAATTTGTAAGCGCCTGAACTTCGACGAGGAATGTTCGGGTGCCCTCCAAAACCGGGACTATGCAGGATCCAATTGGATCTTTTGCCCGCCCTTCTAAGAATAATGCGGATGGGTTCTCAACTTCAATAAGACCTTGCTCTTCCATCGCAAAAACTCCGACTTCATCCACAGCTCCAAAGCGGTTTTTGGTTGTACGGAGCAAGCGGAATTGATGGAAGCGGTCGCCCTCCAGATACAAAACTGTATCGACCAAGTGGGTAAGGACCTGGGGGCCGGCAAGCTGGCCGTCTTTATTTACGTGGCCGATGAGGAGGATGGGGATTCTTTGACTTTTAGAAACCTGCATTAATTGTTCGGTAATATAGCGGACCTGGGAGATGGAGCCGGCCTGGCTAGGCAACTCCTCGCTACCCATAACCTGAACGGAGTCGACAACAACAAAGCCCGGCCTTTCCGCCTCAATGGTGGCTAAAATGGACTCTAAGCTATTTGTGTTTACAATAGAGATTGGATTTTTAGCCTTAAGCCTCTTGGCGCGTGAAGTGATCTGCTGCGGGGATTCCTCACCGGAAAAATAAAGGACGGATTTGTTGCTTGCCATGCGATCACAAATTTGGAGAGTGAGGGTGGATTTACCAATGCCGGGATCGCCGACGAGCAAGACGACGGAATCCTCCATAAATCCCCCACCAAGAACGCGGTCGAACTCGCCCATCTTGGTCATCAGACGTTTTTCCTTAAATTCAATGTCGGATAGATGGATTTTTGGTTTGATGGCGATATGTTTAACTGCTTTTTCTTTTTTGCCAATGTTTATTACGTCTTCGACGAGGGTGTTCCAGGAATTACACTTCATGCACTGACCGGACCATCTTGGGCTTTCAGTTCCGCATTTTGAGCAGAGATAGATTTGTTTTAGTTTCATAGTTTTTTGGTTAACCCCAACCACCGAAGGTGCGATTCATCAATCGCGCCGGCGAGGATTATTATCCTTGCCTTCGGTGGTTGGGGTGTAAAGTCATTTCCATCTTAGTAAACAAATGTTCACCCGTCAACACTTTTTTTATTTTTATACGAGCAAGTGATATAATGTGTTAAATAAAAACAAAACTATGAATGCAAACAGCCAAGATCCTGAAAAAGGAAAGCGTCTTCAAAAAGAAAGAAGGCGATATTTATTAACACTAATGACAAGTGTTACAAGCGGAATTACTGATATAGATAATTATGATTTTAATCATGTATTTATATTTTTTGGGTTTACCGGTAGCGGGAAAGATACTGTAATAGATGGCTTTTTGGAACAAAATACCAAATATCCTTTTTCAAAATTCGTACGAACCATGACAAGGCCAAAAAGATCAAATGAAAATGAGATTTTAAGCGGTTATTTTGTTGAAAAAGAGCTTTTTGATCATTTAAAAGAACGTGGACGATTTTTCTATTATTACGAAAAATATGACGGGGATGAATTTGGATATGATGCTACTCATTTAATTTTTACTCTTTCCAGAGGCCATGTAATTATGGTGGGCGGCAATGAAAAAAATCTAAAAGGTCTTACAAGCGGTATAAGGTCTGTATTTAATAATATTCCAATAACTACTGTTTTTATAAACAGGCCGAAGGAAGATATTATTGAAGGTATTAAAAAAAGGGGTGGGGATCCAGAGCAAATACAAAAGCGCATAAAAGCGATTGAAGAAGGCTGGTATCAGGATTCGCTTTTTTGCGATCATTCCATATGGAATACTGATTCTGCAAAATCAATTAAAGACTTTCAGGAATTGGTTGAATTGACTTTAAAAAAGAAAGGAGGTGCCTAGAAATATCTGTATTATTTTCTTTTTTAATCTTTTCTGCATGTCTAATAAGAATGGGTAAAGATTTTGAGTGCGGCTTACAAAAATGCAGTATTAATTTCTTTAAATAATCAAAATCGAAGTCCTCATTTTTTGAAATAATCTGGTATATGTCTTCAAGATCATATTTATTGAGCTTCTTACCTCTACCCGCAAGAAGTTTTATAAGAACAAGAAGCTCTTTTGGCACGCAGAAAATACTGTGACCGTTAATCAGAAATTCTTTCTTTCTTTTACTGACAATTCCGGATAGTTCTATTTTAAATTCCACATCCTGATTATCCGGCTGAATTATTGATTCGGCAATCAAATCTATGGTAACAGATTGGTTGACAATTGCTTTTAATGAATGAAATATTGGTTTTTTTGTAAAATATTCAAATTTTACATTAAAAATTTTTTCAGTTTCAGGAATTTCTTTCTTCGCTATCATAAAATCTACGTCATTAGAAAATGGCCTATTAGAGCCATAGAAATAAGCCGCACTTCCGCCTGTAAGAAGAATTTTTGATCTTGCTGGTTTAGGCAGTTCAGAAAAAATTCTTTCTGCCGTTTCTGATATTGCTTTTAAAATCTGATCCATTTAAAAAAATTACATATTAATTTTATCACTAATGCACAATTGTGGTAATGATATCTTTTAAGTATAATAGCCAATGACCAATGTCCAATGACCAATGACCAATTTAAAAGTTGACCTCATTATTTCAAACTTAAAATCCTTCTTCCAAAAAGCTGATAAAAAGAAGGCTATTCTTGGCTTAAGTGGCGGTGTAGACAGTGCGCTTGTGGCTAAGATTGCAGTTATGACTCTTGGAAAAGAGAGTGTGACCGCACTCATTCTTCCAAATGAGGGGCTCAGCAGCCTACAGAATATTGAGGATGCGGAAAATTGGGCAAAGGAGCTTGGAATTAAATATGCAATTATTCCGATAAATGATTTTTTGAATTTATATAACAATCTTCCCTGGGAGTCTTCAGATTTTGCGAAGATGAATATTCAGGCCCGAGTCAGGGCTAATATTTTATATGATTATGCCAACAGCCACGGTGCATTGGTCTTGGGGACGGGGAATAAAACTGAAGCTATGCTCGGTTATTTTACAAAATATGGTGACGGAGCTTGTGACGTGAGACCAATTGGCAATTTATTCAAAACCGATGTATGGAGATTGGCTAAAGAGGCTGGTTTGCCGGAAAATATTATTCAAAAAACCCCTTCCGCTGAGCTAGCTCCCGGGCAAACTGATGAAGGAGAGCTTGGTATTAAATATACAGAAATTGATGAGATTTTGAAAAAATTTGAGCAGGGTAAAAAACCGGAGAGCGAGAATGAGAAGAAGATATTTGAGAGAATTGAAAACAATCGGCATAAGGGGGAGGTGCCGCCTACTATTTAATTTTCAATTTACAATTTACAATTTTCAAATCCTATTTGGAGCGCAAGCTATTCAAATAATTCTGCAAAATAATCTGGGCGGATAGTGTATCCCTCTTCCCCTTTTGCTCTTTTGCCCTAATCCCCTGTTTATGAAGGGCTTTTGAGGCGTATTCAGTACTTAACCGCTCATCAAAGAAGTCTATATCGATGCCTTGTAGATGTTTTTTGAGCTTATCAAAGAATTTTTGGGTTTCTATGGCCCTTTCCCCAAAAGTACCATCCATTTGTATCGGGAGGCCAAGAACGATTTTTGTGATTTGCTCCTCTTCACACAGCTTTTTAATTTCAGTAATTAGACCGCGAGTGCTTTTGTACTCTAAAAAATCGCGTGGGAATGAAATCTCTTTATTAAAATCCGAGATTGCTATGCCAACGCGCTTGTCACCGAAATCTATTCCCAGGTATTTTCCTTTTGTCATCAAAAAAGTCTTAAGTTTTAAGTTTTAAGGATTAAGCTAGCTTACGACTTATGACTTAGGACTTAAAACTTAATCCTAAAGAATTATTTAGCTTTTTTCTTATCTCCTGTTTTTTTAGGTTCTTTTTCAACTTTTTCCTCCTTTTCCTTTGCCTTAGGTTCAGCCTTTGGTTTAGCAGAACCTATATCATTTAATGCTTTTTGTACGTGGGATTTTTTATGAGCTGCGTTGTTCTTGTGAATGAGGTTCTTTTTAGCTGCAGTATCGATTGCTTTTACAACTTTAGGGAGAATTTTTGTCGCTTTATCAGTTTCGCCTTTTTTAATATAGCCTGAAATCAATTTGATCATGGATTTCATATCGCTTGAGTAATGGCGATTGCGTGCGTAACGAACTCTATCTTGTTTCATTCGTTTAATTGCTTGTTTTAAGATTGGCATATCTTACGAATTTTAAGTTTTAAATTTTAAATTTTCAAACATTTGTAAATTGTAAATTGAAAATTAGTTCAGCTGGGGTATTTTAGATGAATTTTAAGTTGTTAGCAAGCTAATTCACCATATAAACATCATAATCATCTCCCAAAATAATAGAAATACCGACATCGGGTGTGAAAGGCTGTTTATCTGCAGGCATTGCAACTGTGTTTACAAAGTATTTCAAGGCATCAATTGTACCCTGATGAACAGACGTAATAACATTATCTTCAGTTTTTTCCCAGCTGTAATAAAGCACTGCTGACTCTTCCAGATATTCTCTTTCCCCTTCACTATCCTCGTAATTATCTATACTAAGGATATTGAAACCAAAGCGGTTTAATTGATATGCAGTATTTCTTGCAATGCCGGAAGCTTTAGTCGCGTTGAGCACTTCAATTTGTGGCGGATCCCAAAAGGCTTCACGGTAATTGAAGATCAAATCACAGTATTTATGAATTAGCTCTAGGTCGTCACCAAAAGGAATGAGGACAAATTGGCCGTTGTAATACTCCCTTTCCGGTGTATAAAGGAAGCCGCCATCCTGCCCTGGATCGTCGTGAATTACTTTTGTTACTAAGTGATTGCGATCAAAGCTTTTTCCGAACGCTGCTAAGGCGATCATCTCTCTGAGTGACATATCGGTGTTCATGTTTGCGCTAACGGCATCGTACATTTTTTTCAATGTGCTGGTTTTGGTGAGAATATTTTCCTCCAGAGCCTTTTCGCGCAGAGCTTGCAGAACAAGTTGCTGGCGCGCAGCACGGTCAAAATCGGAGGTGGTTTTGCGGCTTCGGACAAACTTTAAAGCGGTTTCGCCATCCATTTCCTGCAGGCCTTTTTCCATCTCAAAAATAATATATCCATTATCTGTTTCGTTTGGATAATAAGGATCATAAAGATCGTCCTGTACATCAACTGTAATTCCCCCAAGACCGTCTACAACTTCAACAAAAGCGTTGAAATTGACTCTGATGTAGTAATGAATATCGAGATTTGTAATATCTCCAACTACTGTTTTAAAAAGGCCAAAAAGCTCGTCTTCCGTATCGTATTGCCTTTTGTGATTGCGATAAAGTTCATTGATTTTACCTGGCCAATTTACGTCTTTCACATAGTAATCGCGTGGGATAGAGAGAAGCGTGACGGCATTTTTCTCATAATCAATGCTAGCAACCATAATTGTATCTATCAAATCTGCTCCATCGCGAACATGCCCGCCATCTCCTAGTAAAACGATATTTGTGTAGCCATTTTCATCCTTTTGTAATTCGGAACCGACTGCAAAAATTAGGCTTTTTGGATCGAAATTCGTAACAAAATTGTATGCCGCAAACATAACTTTACCCACAACAAAAACCCCTAAAAGCACTAAAATCGCCCCAAAAACATAACTTCTTTGTTTTTTATTGGTTTTTTTAAGAGCTGAATAGGTTTTGGTAGATGCCCATTTTAATTTCTTAAATGGTTTTACCGGGGGCCGTTTGCGTATTCGACGGGTTTTAAAAGCCATATTTTATTTAAAGAGACTGAAATCTTACCTGATGAAATTTACCATATTTAAGCATGTCAGATCAAGTGGTGATATAGCTTGACAAATAAATGAAAATTGATATAGTTTAACACTAAAAATTTAATTCCTGAAAATTTCATATGCCAGCTGAACAATTACCATTTAGCCCGGATAAACTTCAATTCAATTCCAATGATGTTGAAGCTGCTTTTGAAGCTGGAAGAATTGATGACAGTGATCGTAAATTTTTAGAAAACGTTATTTTTGATATTGATATTCGTGATAATCGTGAAGTTGTACAGGATGTTATTGAATATCGCTGGCGAGTTGGCAATGGCCAGCAGCCAGGTCAAGAGCGTTTTATAAGAATGCAAAAATTAGGTTTAAAAAATCATCCTTTAACTGGATTGGATATTTCTGGATATACATTGCCAGAAGTTGATCTTGCTCATTATGCACGACATAATCTAGATCCTGACGTAAGATATGATGAAATTGTAATTGGTGGTGATTTAAATATGGCCGATACTACAATAGAGGATGATGTGAAGTTAATGGGCACTAATATTCAAGGTGACTTAATACAATCTAGAGCGATAATTGGAGATGAGATAAGGCAATGGGAAATGGCAGTTGGTGGGGATTTAGATCAAAGTGGTATTAAAGTTAGAGGAGATGTATGCCAGTGGGATACGAAAGTTGGAGGAAGCGTTGATCAATCTGGAATTGAGAGTGATGGTGATCTTAGGCAATCTAATATGGAAGTTGGTGGGGATTTAGATCAAAGTGGTATGAAAGTTGGAGGGGATGTGGATCAAAGTTATATGAAAGTTGGAGGGGATGTGGATCAGCTGGGTATGACTCAAAAGAATCAGTCGCAAGCGGAGGCTTTTGTGCCAACATCTGATGATGACCTAGATGAAGACGAACCACCTTCGACTGATGAGTATCGACCGGTTAAGAGTCCAGTTGAGGATCCGGTTGACCCTCCTATTCCTCCACCGCCGCCAATGCCACAAGCTGGAGAGCAAGTTGGTGAGCAAGTTTCTGGGGATTCTCCTATTCCACCACCACCTCCACCAATTGGGGAGCAGATGAAAAAAGAGGATGCGGGAAGAAAAGCTGCCGAACCAGGGCAGAGCCCTGCTCCGTCAGAGTCAATTACTGAAACTCCCGAATACAGAATTGCTATGCGGGAGGAGCACGTAGCGGCAGGTGATACGGCTCATTTTGATGTTGTTGTTGCCGGTACAAAGCTTTTTGTAGGAGATGGTGCTGAGGTGACAATAGATTTAATTGGTGAAGGTGCTGAAATTTATATAGAAGGTAAAAGTTGTAATTTGGATATTCACAATGCACCTGATGAATGCAAAGCAAAATCAATTATTATCCACATACCTGTCAATGAGCCCAATTGTAAAATCTCGGCAGGAAACCATGCTGATAGCAAAATTGACTATAGAGCAATAGAAACAGATTAGCCCGCATACACAAAAACCCACCCCGCCGGTAGGCAGGATGGATTTTAGCTAATTTGTGATAAGGAAATTATTTCAACTCAACAGTAGCACCAGCTTCTTCAAGTTGTGCTTTCATTTTTTCAGCATCTGCTTTTGGAACACCTTCTTTGATTACCTTTGGAGCTGCGTCTACCAAATCTTTAGCCTCTTTAAGACCAAGACCGGTAATTTCACGAACTGCTTTAATAACAGCAATCTTTTGTCCACCAGCAGCAGCTAGTTCAACATCAAAGCTGTCTTTTTCTTCAGCAGCAGCTTCTCCACCACCAGCAGCGCCAGCAGCGGCCATGGCAACAGGTGCAGCAGCAGAAACACCAAATTTCTCTTCCATGGCTTTAACTAGATCAGCCAATTCGAGAACTGAAAGTTTTTCAACCTCATCGAGGATGCCTTTAGCGGCTTTTGATAATTTAATATCGTCAGACATAGTTTTTATTATTAAAAATTAAAAATTGAAAATTAAAAATTAATTGAAAAATGAAAAATCTCAAATGAAAAATTATTTTTCTTCTTCTGTAGGTTCCTCTGGCTTCTCTTCTTCCCCTTCCTTGGACGCGAGATCTCGCGTCCCTACTGTTGCTTCGACAGATGCCTCATCTGCAGGTTCTTCCGGTTTTTCTTCCTTTGTCTCTGCCTTAGGTTCAGCCTTTGCCTCTTCTGCCGGAAGAGTGTCTTTGTAGGCAGAAAGAACTCGAACAAATCCACCCAGAAGATTTCCAAGAAGCCCTACAAATCCGGAAACCGGAGAATTCATAGAACCGATAAATTTTGCAAGTAGCTCTTCTTTGCTTGGTAATTTTGCATATCTCTCAACAACATCAGGGCCGACAACTTTACCGTCGATGATTCCACCGAGAAGTTTTAGATTGTTGTTTGTTTTAGAGAACTCAAAAAGGGCTTTAATTCCGGAAAATGGATCTTCATAAGAAAAAGTAGCCGCAACAGGGCCTTCCATTCCAGCACCATCGAGACTATCGATTTTTTGATCTTTTGCAGCTAAGCCAATTAAAGTTTTCTTAGCGATTTTCATTTCAGTATCGTTTTCACGGAGTTTTCTTCGAAGATCTGAGATGCTTGCAACATCTAATCCACGGTAATCTACAAAGACAACTGATTTTGATCTGCTGAATTTATCGATTAATTCCTGGAGGATTTCTTCTTTTTTCTGCTTTGTAATAGGCATAACATCGATTTAAGATTTAAGATTAGCGATTTAAGATTTTAAAAAAATCCCATCGCTTGAAGACGTGAGACTATTTAATTTACAATTTTAAGTTTTAAATTTTCAAAAGTTTGTGAATTGAAAATTGTGAATTGTAAATTTATGAGGTCTGGGCTGGACTTACTTACTGGCCAGCTATCTTCGACGCGTAAGTATTATACGGATGTGGAGGGTGGTGTCAAACTTTTTTTTTACGCGCGTGTGCATCCCCCTCTTCAATCCCCTTCGGGGTAAGAGGGCTACTAGTGGAGGGGGAAAGAAAGAAATATACAAAGAAAGAAAATATCATTTATCATTTAACATTTTTCATTTAGTATTTTTCAATCTACAATACCATTGCACACTATGAGACATTATTCCATTAAATCAGAGGAGTCCGGACTCCGACTAGATCAGTACCTAGCAAGAGTGAAACCTGATTTAACCCGGGCGTTTATTCAAAAATTGATTAAGGGCGGTTCAGTTTTTGTAAATAATAAAAAGACTGCAAAGCCAGCCTATAAACTTAAAGAGGGTGATGAGTTAACCGTAATAATCCCATCGATTAAAGAGGTCGGTATTGTAGCCGAAAATATTCCGCTGGATATTGTTTATGAGGATTCGGATATTGTTGTTGTTAATAAACCCGCTGGAATGGTTGTACATCCAACTGACCATGGAGCACATGTTTCTGGGACGTTGGTTAATGCGCTAATGCACCACTGCAAGGATTTGAGTGGTATTGGCGGTGAAAAGCGCCCTGGCATTGTGCATAGGTTGGATAAAGACACTTCCGGACTTATTATTTCAGCTAAGAATGATAAGGCTCACAACTATATTTCCAAGCAAATTCAGGATCGGGAGGTTGTTAAGAAGTATATAACCCTTCTAAAAGGTCATTTAAGCCCCAAAGAAGGGAGTATTGAGTCTCCGCTGGAAAAAACCGGAGGATCAAAGGATGTTCGCGTCTCAGGCTCAAAAAAAGCTAAATACGCATTAACCCATTATAAGGTTAAAAAATATATTGATGATTACAGTTTGGTAGAGGTACAAATAGTAACAGGACGAACTCATCAAATCCGCGTTCATTTTGCAGCCATCGGGCATCCGGTTTGTGGGGATAGTATGTATGGGGATAAAACTTTGAACTCAAAGCTCGAAGCTCTGGGGCTAAATAGACAGTTTCTTCATGCGGCTTATCTCAAATTCAGATTACCGAAAAACGATAAAGCTATTGAACTCAGTGTACCGCTTCCAAAGGATTTAAACTCTTTACTAAAAAAACTCTAAGTCCTAAACTCGAAACTCTAATTTTGATCTTTGGTTTCCTTTTTGCAAACAATAGAACCAAATATACACATTAATTCGTAAACCTCTTGGATTAATGCTTTTTTCTCATTTTCCAGCTCATTGTGATTACCTATATCAATTAATTTTAACCAATACCGACTTTCTTTTGCTTCTTTGCGGCAAACCTTTATTCGATAAAGGGCATCTTTATCACTTAGGGCTTCAACTGATTCAATATAATTCGCACCAACTGAACCAGAGGATCTGATTACTTGTTTTCCATCTTAAATATTGGCAATTGTTTTTGGGATTCTCTTAATAAACGCTCGAACTCGCAATGCGAACTGAAACGTTCTTTCCTCTAACCCATATTCTTTTGTCGTCATAATTAATCATTTATTACTATTAAATTCATCTAAATACTATTGTTTGGCCTAATTGTAATTGGATTATGGTATTTTAGAGTTTAGAACTTAGAGTTTAGAGTTTATTTTACCGCCATCACTTCAATAATTGTGTGTTGCTGACGATGCCCCTGAGTTTTTTCAAACCTTTTCTTAGGTTTCTTTTTAAATACGCGGATTTTTTCACCTTTACCGTGTTTTTTTACTGTAATTTCAACAGATGAAGCGGATACATATGGTGTTCCGATGTCGGTTGTTTTACCATCGGATTTAAGGAGAACCTTATCAATCTTTACCTTATCCCCTTCTTTATTATTTTTCAGTTTAGGAACTTCAACTGTGTCCCCTTTTGAGACTTTGAATTGTTTTCCAGCGATTTCAACGATTGCGAACATAACCTTATTAATTTTAAATTTTAAATTTTAAATTTTCAAATATTTGTAAATTGAAAATTGCAAATTGTAAATTATTAAATGCTGACGTACTTTATCATTCAATTTAGTTTTGGTCAAATGATTTTATAAATTCGTCAAATAAATCCACATTTTTTTGGGCTGCCTCTTGCAACTGCCTCAATCTTGTTTTTTCAAAAATCTTTACGTTGTTATAGTCTACTGATAAGCGCTTTAAATGCTGCTCAAGATTTTCAACTGATAGTTCCCTAACTGGGATGAGATAAGGCTCTAAAGATGTCTTTTTAAACAATTCATCCACTTTTGGACTATAGCTGATAGGTATTACTGGTGTTTTAGTAAGAAGCGCAGCTATTAAAAAATGGTATCTCATACCTATTGCAAATTCTGCAGCTTGCATGACCTGAAGTAAATCGGAAAAATGTTTGGGAATATAAAGTTCGCCTCCAACTTTTTTAAGAACCGGATCAATTATGCGGTGGTCGTGTTCTTTGATTTGTTGCATGCAGGTGAAAATAAAATCCGCATTTTTTTCGGCTTTTAATTTTTCAAGAAACGATGTAAAAACACTTATTATTTTAGAATTATACTGCAACCAAGGACGCAGGGAAATGATGAACAAATTTTTTGTTCGATCTTTGATTATCTCAGGTGTTCTGTACACAAACGCCGGGTCAGCTGTTGTACAAATATTTTGTTCATTCCTCGACTCATCCCGCTTAGCGGGGCTCACTCGGAATGACAAAATCTTCTTTAGTAAATCATATGAAAAATGATCGCGAACTGTAATGAAATCTGCCTGGCTATATGCCCATTTTGTCAACCTTTTTCCAAGCCATGATTTCAAAGGTCCCACCCCAGTTCCATAAATAAAAAGAGGCTTGTTTAAAAACCTCACCCAGAAAATCTGCCAAGCCCAAAGAAAGCAGGCATATAAGTAGTTGTCCTGAAAAAGCCCTCCACCCCCAAAAATTACAACATCTACGTCTTTAAGGGCTTTTATTGAATTGTGAAAGCCATACTTAAAACATGATCTTATTCCTAAGGGGAAAAGGGGTACTGATTTTACGCCAAATTGTCTATTTGTTCCCTGTGGATCAGAAGAAAAAACAGTTATTTTGTGCCCGGATAGGTTCTTCAAAATAGCAGCTAAAATGGCATCATCGCCAATGTTTGTAGCCCCATAGTTGCCGATAACTCCGATTTCCATAAACCTAATTAAAGAAAACTATTGATTAAGCTTCTTCCTTGCCCTTTTCTTCTGGTTCATCAGCTGGGGCAGGCTCCTCTGGCTTTTCTTCTTTGTTTTCTTCGACAGACTCAGAATCTTCGACTGGTTCGGTTGGTGTTGCCTCCTCGGTTCCTTCCCCCTCCTCGGACGCGAGATCTCGCGTCCCTACCTCCTCGTCGGCTGGGGCTTCTTCGACTTGCTCTACAGCAGCTTCTGCCTGTTCTGGATTTGCAGCTCTTTCTTCCTTCTTACGCTTTTCTTCCGCTTTTACTGCTTCAGCAATCATAGCTTCCATTTTCGCCTCCTCAGTAGCTCTTTCCTCGTCTGTTACATGCCTTTCAGAAAGACGAGCAGACTTACCAAAACGCTGCCGCATATAATAAAGCTTGCTGCGACGTACTTTTGCCTTCTTTTTAACGACAATTTTGGTGATATTAGGCGAATGAAGCGGGAAAATCTTTTCAACACCAATGCCTTCTACCATTTTACGAACCGTAAAGGTGCGTTCAGCTCCTTCTCCGTGGCCAACTTTAATAACCAAACCTTCAAAATTCTGGATACGCTCTTTGGCACCTTCTGTAATTTTTTGGCTAACGCGTACTGTATAACCTGATTTAATTTCAGGAACTTTTTTTAACAGCTTTTGCTGGATTGATCTAATTAATGGATGCATCTTGCTTTTAAATTAAAAATTACGAATTATTGTATACCGTTCGGTATAGAACGGCGCGAATTACGAATTTAATTGTACGAATTCACTCATGTGAAAAAGTGCCTATATACTTTAGTCACCTTTTAGCTACATTGCAAGAGAATTTTAAATTTTTGATTTATGAATTATGATTTATGATTCAAAAAAATAGGCAATCAAAAATCACGAGTTAAAAATCACAAATTAGATATATCTCTCTAACTCCTTTTTTAGCTTATTAACCACAATGACATTCTTTGTATCGTGAAGCATATCAAAAACAAATTTGTCCTTACATTCTAAACGATATAAGAAGTCTTTTTTGGATATAATGGTGAACTTGATATCCTTCTGCTTACTATCTTTAAGCAAGTAATCCTGCAGCTTATTTTTATCAATGTCGCCAACTATCAACAAATCTACAGCAGAATGTTTTCCTATAAATATTCCTGAAAGAATCATAAAATCAACTGTTCCCATTTTTGCAATCTTGCGTGCCATTTGCTCATCGTTACTGCTTGCTTTAATAATAATGTCTCTAAGTTCTTCAAAAATAATGAAATCTTTATTCAGAAAATAGTATTTCTTTCGATTGCGCACCTTGCTCTTCAAAAGGCCAATTTTTTTCAAGTTATCGAGCTCTCTGCGAATTGAATTAATTTGCTCATCTAACTTACGTGTAAGTTCACGAATAAAAAACTCCTCATCTGTGTTTAACAGAAATGTGTGGAGTAATTTAATTCTGGTATTCGAACTGAAAAGTGATTTTAACATGGACTCTAATTAGTAAGATAATGAGACAGCGAAATGACGAAATAACATAAGAAATGGTTTTATATATTTTTCTTTTTGTTATTTCGTCCTTTTTTAATACTTCGTGCACAATATTTATACATAGCGTGTTTTTTGTTTGCAAGGCTTTTTGAATAAATTTTTTATACCCCAAAAACTATTGGCTTATATAAGCTAATATTTGTAATTGACAAAAAAAATAACTATTTCATAGTTAGAACTGTTTTTTTACTCATGGGTAGTTTTTTTGTTCTTGTTATTGAACACAAAATTTATTCATCACCCACCTCTACATCACCCTCTTCGATTTCGTCGGTTGGTTTTGGGGTCTTCCAAAATAGAATGAGTAGCCCACCCATAATAGCACCCAATCCTGCTGTTTGAAGTAACACCAAGAAGGCCGGTGAGTTAGGACCGATCAAATACCACACACATGTTGCTCCAACTTGTGCGAATGAGACGATAAGAATTAATACGGCAACAACTATGGCAGCGATGAGATAGAAAAGACGCATGGTTTTATTTTTATTTTTTACTTAACTTAAATTTACCATATACTTATTTTTGACGCAATAACTCTTGGAGAGTAATTTTTAATTTTTAGTTTTTAATTTTTATTGAATATCTAATTTATAAATCTTAATGTTTAAATAGGTGTATATATTACTCATTAGATATTAGTTCATTTATTCATTGAAAATTGATTAAAAATTATAAATTTAAAATTAAAAATTCAACCTTGAATAATTTCTATAAAATCCAAAAGGAAGTGAAAGAGATCGCCAACCGAAAGGTTGTGATTGTTGCCGTAACTAAAAATAGATCTATCGATGAAATAAATGAATTAATTGAAGCTGGTGTTACGGATATTGGGGAAAATAGGTGGCAGGAGGCTAAGAATAAATTGAAAAATATATCGGCTGACATAACTAAACATTTTATTGGCAGGCTGCAAACTAACAAGGTACGTGACGTAGTGGCGTATTTTGATATGATCCAAAGTGTTGATAGTTTCAAGCTAGCCAAAAAGATTAGCGATGAATGCGCCAAGATAGATAAAACTATGCCTATTTTGATTCAGGTAAATACCTCCAATGAGCCTCAAAAAGGTGGTGTAAGCCCGGAAGATGTGGAAAAACTGATTGAACACATCTCAAAACTGCCAAATATACAGATCCAAGGGCTTATGACGATTGGACTTTCCGGTGACAGAGGATGTTTTCAGGCTTTAAAACAGCTTTTCGACACAATTAAAATCCCCATGAAGTATTTATCGATGGGAATGAGCTCAGATTATCAGATTGCTATAGAGGAAGGTGCAAATATGGTGAGGATTGGGAGGAAGTTGTTTGAGTGATTGGATTTATCTTTTTCTGGATACGTATTGATCTCCTATGGTCGCTGATCGATCGCCCATATCATCCATGTCAGTATCAACTAATTGTTTTTGCATTCTTGAGGCTCTATCACCTGCTGCCAATCTTACATCTTCTAATACATCTGTTCCTCTGCCGGTCTTTTCTGCAATTCTAAGTCTTGCGGCTTCAATATCTGCATTGGCTAAATCAGTTTGATTTAAAAATGTTCTTAAGTCATCTTCAATAAAGGTATTTAAATCTGCGAGTAAACTAGTCAATGCGTCGCTTGCACTACGAAACTGCTCAGTGCCAGTACCACCTCCAATTAGTGGTAAATATGTTTCTTCTAACCTGGATAATTCCTCATCAATTAAAGTTATTGCGGTTTCAAGCTCCTCTTCATTTAAAGTTGCATGAGTTGTTAAAGATTTTAGACTGTTTTCAATAATTTTATTCAATTCATCAATTCTTTCTCTTATCTTATCTTTCTCATCATCTAACAATCCTTCATAATTTTCTGCCTCCAGATTCTTTAACCATTCTGCCATCTCGATTAAACCGTGAGGCGCTTCTCCTGTTTTTACAGCCCTTGTAAATGCTTCTGGTATTGGTTCCTGTGCTGGCGCTTCTCCTGCCATGGTAAAAAAGTTAATTAAATACCCTTCAAAAGCTCTTCGGCTTCTTCGGAAGTTTTCTCCCCTTCTTCAGCTTCTGCTTTTTTCATAATGCCTTTATACTGTCTTTCAACATTTTTTTCTGCTGTTTTTATTCTTTCCATGCCTCTTTTAAGAATTTCGGCACGTTTTTGGCCGTATTTTTTAATAGCCTCTGCCTTGGAAACAGTGTCATTCAATGCATTTATAATATCTTCCTGATCCTTTTTTGGCATTTTTTCATAAAACTGAAGCAGCATTTCAACTATTTCTGGCTTAATGCCGCCTTTGACTTTATCGAGCAATTGTTTGAGTTCTTCCATAATAAAATTATTTTCTTGGTCCTTCGTCTGAACCGGCTCTTATAGCACGATCGATATCCTCTACAGCATCACCACCAGCTAAACCATGTACACCTCTTGCAAGATCTATATCTCTCTGTACTACACGTTCATCTGCTGGCTCACCGCTCATAAGACGGGCAAACACTTCCGGATCAGCATTAGCCATATCTACATTGTGGATAATGGTCTGCAGTTTATCAGTCACAATCCCTTCTAAATTGGCATTTAAATCTGCCACACGCTGCCCAATAGAGTATTCTAAAGGAACCTCTTCGGTTAAGTTTGATCTATCAAATTCCACGCCAGCTCTGAATTCATCTTCAGCTGCCTGCAGCTGTCTTGCAGTTTCATCTACTGCTAGATTCAGCTCTCTTGAACCGAGAGTATCAGGAGTTGTTAAAAATTTTGATGCCTTTGCGCTATCGGCCAAACGCTGGTTAATAGCAGCTAGATGAGCTTCGGCTTTTCCCACTTCTGCTTGATACTGGTCTGCTAATCCAGTTACCGCATCACCTAATTGAAAAGGCTGTTCAACGGAATCGGTTCTTATGATTACGTCTTGTGTTGGTTCTGCATCTGCCATAATTTTTGTTGTTATAAATTATCTATACATTATACCAAAAAAACGCCTAAAAATCAAGTTTGGGTATTAAGATATACCTTAGATTTTCTTAACTTATATTACAAGTGCCATCATAAACACATCTTGGCACTGATGCTGACGAAGGTTTGTCGGGATTATCATCTCCTTCTGTTTTTTCTAATTCAGATTTGTTACTGCGATGAGCATTATCTTCCGCTCCAGACATTGCATCATAAAACCAAAACTTAATCTTCGTACGCAAAGGTACTGTCGGACTACCTGGGCCATCATCCATTGGAACTTCGTGATTTAAAACACCGTTACCTGAAAAACCAAGAATCATACCTAAAACAAGAAGTAATTTACCCCTATTTCTCCGAATTCTGCCTTCGGTTCGAGTTGTTTCCGGTACTTGAGGAATTTCGCCAGCCATAACAAAAATGAATAAAAGGTTATTATTATAGCTAATTCTGAGGATTTGTCAAGTAAAATAGGGTAAAATATTAAACTAAGCCCCAGTTTATCCGACACTTTTTGTTGAGCTAAACTGAACTTATGAATAATAAATATCTCAATGAGCGTCAGCTCATCCAATACCGTAAACGAGTCCTCAGGGATTGTGAGAGCTACACGGTGGCTAAAGCGGCTCGCATATACGGCTTACACCGCTCAACTATTTATGAATGGAAGAAATCAGTTAAGCCTAAAAAGACTGGCCCTAAGGGCAGAGTTTTCTGGCAGACCAATGAAAAGCTGGAGAAAGAAATCGTCAGAATACGTAAAGTAACCAATTACGGTCCGAAGAGGATAAAGCAGGAGCTTGAGACCATTGGTGTAAAGGTGGGTGAAAAGGCTATTAGAGGGATTCTAAACAGAGAAAGGCTGGTGAAAAATCATAAGAAAAAAAGAGTCAGGAAGAAACAAAAATTCTATGCCCCCTATCCGGGTTACCGGATACAGATCGACACTAAGGCAGTGCCTGATCCTGAAACGGATCTGCGAAGCGCTGAAAGGTACCAGTTTACCTCGATAGACATCGCAAGCAGGATCAGGTTCTGCTGGATATATGATGAATTATCCAATGCTAATTCAATCGACTTTCTGAATAAAGTACTGAGATTTTACGAAGAAATCGGGATTGGCGTCGAATGCGTACAGACAGATAATCATATGACATTCACAAATCTGTATGTAGGCGGCAGGAAGAAGAAAGAGCATCAGTATCTCAGGCTTCATCCATTCACAAAAAGATGTCTGAAGAATGGTATTGCCCATATTCTCAGCAGACCCGGTACACCAAGGCATAACTGTTTTGTTGAGCGCAGCCACAGAACAGATGAGGAAGAATTCTACCGCTTACTGGATCTACCCTCATTAAATAACCAGAAACTGCAGTTAGAACTGCAAAAATGGATGTTCAGATATAATTTTTTAAGACTTCATTCCTCATGCAACAATATGCCACCCATAAAAAACTACCAAACTGTCTGGACAACTGGGGCTTAGTACAAATAGGGTAAAATTATATAAGCCATAAGGATTAGGCTTTAAGCGCTAAGCTTATTCCTTATCACTTAATCCTTAATGCTATTTTTTACTCAATATTCCTTTCAATCTTTTCAATCTTAAACACCTCCAGAATATCACCAGGCTGAACTGGTTTTGGAGTTTTAATTTTAATACCGCATTCGGATCCTTTTTCCAGCTCGGATACGTCTTCTTTAACGTGTTTTAGGGATTCTAATTCGGTTTCAAAAAGTAGTTCATCACCTCGCATTACGCGCACCATGGAATTGGATTCCGCCTTGCCTTTTTTAACCTTACCACCAGCGATAACCCACTTCTTTTTATTCAGGAATATTTCTTGAATTTCGATTGTACCAAGTTCAATCACATTGATTTCTGGTGCCATCATTCCAGAAAGAATCGCCTTAACGTCTTCGATAAGTTTGTAGATAATCGTGTAATCTTTAATATCTACATGTTGTTTTTCGGCAAGTTTTTTAATATGCACACTTGCACTTACATGGAATCCTACAAGAAGCGCCTGGCTGGCAGAAGCCATAACTACATCGGTATCTGAGATATTACCCACGCCAAAGTGAATGACCTTTACAGCTACATCTTCGGACTTGATCTTATGAAGAGCTTGCATAATAGCCTCAAGAGATCCTTTGGTATCCGCTTTAAGTACGATTTTCAAGAATTTCATCTCACCTGTATTTATTTGAGAGACAATGCGTTCAACCATAGAACCGCTCATATTTTCCTCTTTGTCGCGCATTAGCCCTTTCAATTCTTCAGCACGTGCTTTTGCTATTTTTTCTGACTTAAAGGCTTGAAGAATATCACCGGCTTGAGGAACTTTTTCGAGTCCTGAAATTCTAG
Source organism: Patescibacteria group bacterium (assembly GCA_018813295.1). Taxonomy (GTDB): domain Bacteria; phylum Patescibacteriota; class Gracilibacteria; order UM-FILTER-43-11; family UM-FILTER-43-11; genus JAHJBZ01. The sequence goes on from JAHJBZ010000034.1 coordinate 28,828, forward strand.
CAGCTCCGGAAGGCGGCACTTTTTTAAGTAGTTTACCTTTGTGATCGTGCATAGCTTTAATGCGACCAATGGATGTGCCAACTACTATATTATCCCCTACTATTAAGGTTCCAGTGTTAACTAAAATTGTTGCAATAGGACCAAGGGATTTATCCAGATGTGATTCAATTACTGTACCTACAGCCATGCGACTTGGATTGGCTTTCAGATCTTCCATTTCAGCAACAATCAAAATCATCTCAAGAAGTGTATCGATGCCTTCCCCTGTAATTGCGGAAACCGGGACCATTATATCCTTACCACCCCAATCTTCTGATTGAAGACCATGCTCGGTTAACTCTCCTTTTACCCTGTCCAGGTTTGCATTTGGTTTGTCGATTTTATTGATAGCTACAATTATTGGAATACCAGCTTCTTTCGCATGATTTATAGCTTCAACTGTTTGTGGTTTTACACCTTCATCTGCTGCAACCACTAGAATTGCGATATCGGTTGCCTTTGCACCGCGAGCACGCATGGAAGTGAATGCCTCGTGACCAGGTGTATCGAGGAAAGTGATTAGATGGCCATTTTTCTCAACCTGGTAAGCACCGATATGTTGTGTGATTCCTCCTGCTTCCGTTGCTACGACATTTGCCTTTCTGATATAATCCAAAAGTTTTGTCTTACCATGGTCAACATGCCCCATAATACTTATAATTGGCGGACGGGTTTTAAGTTTACCTTTTTCATCTTCAAGTAACTTTTTCATGTCGCCTTCAAGCAAATCTTCTGTTGTCGCCTCTTCCTCTTTCTTTTTAACCTCCATATCTAATTCGGCAGCTATGATCTCGGCTGTATCATAATCTAGTTTTTGGTTAATTGTAGCCATAATTCCGTTCTTGAGCAGGCTGGCAATTACATCGGCAACTGGTAGGCCGCATTTTTCTGAAAGCTCTTTTACACTAATGATGCTTGGAATTTCGATGACTCCTGTTTTAGCTTTAATTTGTGGTTGCGCTTTAGTACCACGCTTTTGGCCAACTGCACGCTGTTTTTTTTGCGAACGGAAAGCTTCACGATCCATCTCCTTCTCAATCGCAATTTCTTCAGCACTTATTTTATCTACATCTTTATCTTCATAACTTACCTTGGCAATTTTAATTTTGCGCCCAGGGTGGCGTTGCATGGTTTCTAATACTCTATCCTCTTGTTCTCTTTTACCCTTCTTTTTTTTCTTCTTCGATTTGTAATATGTTTTAGGCAACCGCTCCACATCAGCTTTTTCTCCTTTAGTCCCCAATTCAATACGCCTGGAAACCGCTACGGCTGCACTTTCATCCACTTTTGCACTAGGTGCATTTTTTGGGACATGGCTACGATCTGCTTTTCCTTTTTCCTTTTCTTCTTTATATTTTTTTTCAATTTCTTTGGCCTCCTCTTTTATCTCTTCCCCCTTTTTAACAATTGTAAAAGCTTCTTTTCGTTTCTTTTCCTTTTTTTCTGCTTTTTCCTCTTGGGACGTAAAATCTTGCGTCTCTACTTCGGCAGATTCTTCAACTGGTTTTTTTTCTTTCTTTTCCTTTCCATCCTTATCTATAACGGTAACACGACGGGCTTTTAATGTGGGTTTTACCTTACCTTTTAAAAAACGCATTATCCCGGATGCCAAGGGGTCCTCTATCTCATGAGCAGTAGGACTAATTCCAAAATTTGTTTTAGCAAGTTCCCGACGCAGTTCTTGCGTCGTTATTCTAAGCTCTCTGGCAATTTCATTTAAATGCATAAATTAACGGATTTAAACCGTGTACAAGCTGTAAAAGACTACCACTAGTGTGGGAGGGTGTAAAGATGAACTTGATTTTAAATTTAAAATTAGCGAACAGCGATTTACGATTTTAAAGTCAGAAATCAAATCGCTAATCTAAAATCGCTAATCATTATTCTTAAATCATTGAATGGAATCAGCCATCGCATCAATAATATCCTGATAATCCTCCGGCCCCTCTACGACATAAACCGTATCATCATCTCTGTCGCGAACAGTATAGTAGTAATTGGATAAAGTACTTGCTGGCTCTTCATCCAATATGCTTACAGTGATTATTGCATCGCTTAGATTATCCACCTCTTCATCGGCAAATCCTACAATCCAGCGAGTATCGTTAATTGCACCGAAGCTTTGATAATACCAATTTTTTGGATATTCAAGAGAAAAGTCTTTGTGGGTATTTTCATAAAGATTCATATCGGAACTCACTTCACGCATACCACCGCTGCTTTTAGCTTTAATGATGGTTACGCTTAAATCTCTCTGTAAGTCACCCCCGGAAACAAGCTCCAAATTGCCATCTTCATCATCTTCCCAGTGGGCTTTTTCGATAAAGTTAAATTCATTAGCGGATGGTGCAAAACTATATAAGGTTTTATATTCTTTATCTTCATCTTCATAAACAATTGCGATAAGATTTTCCTCTTCTGAAATTTCATATTGAGTAATACTGGCGCCCTCTACGTGTAATATTTGATCTTGATATTTTTCAATGGTGCCGATAAGAGCTTCTGTGTCTAGTGCTGATTCCTCTTCATCAATCCTTAATTCCTCTCCATTTTCAACGCATTCATAACGCGCAGGACAGCCTGATTTGCTGTAATCGGAAACGCGATAATCTCTGCAACCTGCTGGAGGAGCTATATAAGGGCAATCTTGTTCGGACCCCTCTAAGTCGAGTGAAACACAAATTCCTTCTGCATTTTCCTCATCGCTTTCTAATTCACAGCGGTAATTTTCCAGACACTGCAAACCTTCTTCGCCTCCACATTTCTCACCTGTACGGATTGAGAGGTAAATGAGTTCAAAGCTTTCAAGAAGATCATAAAAATATTCTTTTTGAGTGTCAGCATCACTTCCAACTTCTTCGAATGTAACGCGATATATCTTTTTCTTAGGCGGGTTAGGAATATACATTCGGATAGATGAGCTGTTTATATATCTCAAAGATCGCTGAGAGGCAATTGTTACAGGTGTGCCATCTCCTGACTCTTGTGCATTTGCAAATGCATCTAAATCGGATTTGTCGCTAAAAATTTCGATACTTACCCATTCATCATCACCTTTAGATAAAGAGATGTCTCCACTCGCTTCAGCGAGCCCCCATATGTTTGGATAACTAAATTTTAATCCAAAAAGCCTGTCTTCATATGTTTGAAGTTCATCTGAAAGTTCACCGTCTTCAAGTTCAATTTCAGTAACATTTAAAACAGGTTCTGCATCTCCGATAATTTTGGCTTCTGTGCCGCTAAGTATTACTCGTTTTTCTAAATATTTATTTAGGTCGTATTTTTGACTTTGAATTATTATTAGTTCGTCATCATCAGTTCTGATTTGATGTGTCCCCTGCTGATAAACATCGAGCTCTAAAGGCTCAATAATACCGTTATAGCTGTAAGCCATTTCTTCACCATTTTGACTTTCAGCAATGCGGTCTTCTAGTGATGGCGGGCCACCGCATGCTGTAAGCAAAGCAAAGGAAAAGGATAAAATTATTAGTTTTTTCATAGGTCGAAAATTAAGCGTATGAATTATATTACAAGATTACAAAATTACAAAATTACAAAATTGATTTGTTATTTGTGATTTGTCATTTACAATAATTTTGTAATCTTAAATTTTGTAATCTTGTAATAAGTATGTTTATAGCTTTCGAAGGCTTAGATGGTTCAGGCTCTTCCACCCAATCCCGCCTGCTTGCGGAAAGACTGGAGAGGAACGGGCATCCGGTTTTGACCACAAAAGAACCAACTAAAGACAGTCATATCGGTAAATTGATACGTGAAATTCTGCAGCACAAATGGGAGGCTTCTCCGCAGGCTTTACAGCTTTTATTCAGTGCGGATAGGGCGGAACATTTAAAAAATATTATTGAACCGGCCTTAAAAAATAATCAGGTTGTAATTACCGACCGTTATTTCTTTTCAACGATTGCTTATGGGGCGATGGATGTTGATATAAACTGGTTAAAAGAAATGAGCAGGTTTTTCAGGGTGCCGGATATTACTTTTTTATTTCAATTAAGCCCGGAAGATTGTATCAAGCGAATTGCCGGCAGAGGAAGTGAATTTGAACTTTTTGAGCGTAAAGAAAAGCTGGAGAAAATCTGGGCAAATTATGAAAAAATTGTAGAAGAGTATCCTAATTTTAGAATTATTGATGCCACTCCCAGCATTGAGGAGATTCATGAGGAAATTTGGGGGGCTATTTCCCAGCAATTGTGATTGTTCTTTTGATGTGGATTGGTTATAATTATTTCCGCCTTAAAGGGCTATTTTTTATTCCCCTCCTCTATGACTATATTGGACGGTAAAGCCTTATCGGAAGAGCTTATCGATTCGGTAAAGGAAAAAGCTTCAAATTTGAAGCCAACATTGGCTGTGATTTTGGTGGGTGAAAATCCAGCTTCTTTGGCATATGTTAAGAATAAGAAAAAGGCATGTGAAAAGACAGGGATTGAGTATATAGAATATAAATATCCGGCAACTATTACCCAAGAGGAACTACTTAAAAAGATTGAAGAGGTTAATCAGGATGACAATGTTAACGGGCTAATTGTTCAGCTACCTCTGCCGGATCATATTTATGTTCCTGAAGTGATTAAGGCAGTTGCGCCAAAAAAAGATGTTGATGGTTTTCATGCATATAATATAGGTAAGATGTTTTTAAGTCCTGAGTTTGAAGATCTGCCACCAGCTACGCCATTTGGAATTGTAAAACTTTTGGATCATTATGATATTCCTATAGAAGGTAAGGATGTGGTAGTTGTGGGGCATAGTAATATTGTAGGAAAGCCAATAAGCATGATGATGCTGAACCGCAACGCAACTGTTACTACGTGCCATATTTATACAAAGGATCTGGCGGCTCATACAAAGAATGCAGATATTTTGATTGTGGCTGTAGGGAAGGAAAAACTAATCACTGCCGACATGGTGAAAGATGGCGCAGTAGTTGTAGATGTTGGTATGAACAGGCGTGAAGATGGGAGTTTGTGTGGTGATGTGGACTTTGACGAGGTAAGCAAAAAAGCAAGCTACATCACCCCTGTTCCCGGCGGTGTCGGCCCGATGACTGTAGCTGCTTTGATACTTAATACCATCCGAGCGACTGAACGCCAGAATCAGCCTTAAGTCATAAGTTTTAAGCCTTAAGCTAAATCCGGCTTAGGACTTAAGACTTACAGCTTAAGACTAAAAATTTTTATTTCATAAAAATTTTAATATATGTGTGGAGTTTTAGGAATTCTCAGCAATAGTCCAGTAGCCCAGGAATTGTATGACGGGCTTATAACCATTCAGCACAGAGGACAGGATGCCTGTGGAATGATGACTTATGATGGAAAATTTCGTATTCGAAAGGGTTTAGGTTTGGTTCGCGATGTTTTTCATACTAGACATATGCGAAATTTAACCGGAAATGTTGGAATTGGCCATACGCGTTATTCAACTATTGGGTCAGGTGGTGCAAATGATGCCCAGCCATTTTTGGGCCCATCACCTTTTGGTGTAATACTTGCTCATAATGGAAATGTATTTAATTCTCCCGAGCTCAAAAAAGAACTCTTTGAAAAAGATCATCGCCTAATAAATTCAGACTGTGATGCCGAAATAATACTCAACCTTTTTACTAAAGCACTTAACAAACAAATTAACAAAACGGATGTCAAAAAATTAAAACCTGAACATATCTGGAAAGCTGTTGAAAGTGTTTACCAAAGAGCTAAAGGTGCTTACAGTGTTGTGGCTTATATCGCTGGTCACGGTATGATTGCTTTCCGGGATCCTTATGGCATTCGCCCGCTTTTGTTTGGGAAAAGAATGGCCGGGTTAAATCCTGATTATATTTTTGCATCAGAGTCTATTGCATTAAGTTTGCTTGGATTTGATTTAGTTAGAGATGTTGGAGCTGGTGAAGCTGTTTTTATCGATGAAAAAACTAAGAAAGTTTACAACAAAGAGATTAATAAAAAGCGTCATACTCCTTGTATTTTTGAGCATGTATATTTCGCTCGTCCGGATTCCGTTCTTGATGATATTTCTGTTTATAAATCCAGACTTAGAATGGGTAAGAAATTAGTTAAAAAAATAAAAAAAACTAAGCTTGATATTGATGTGGTAATGCCTGTTCCTGACTCATCCCGAACAGCAGCGATGGCAATTGCTGAGGAGTTAAATCTGCCATACAGGGAAGGTCTTATTAAAAATCGTTATATTGGCCGCACTTTTATTATGCCAGGGCAGGAAGCTCGCAAAAAATCCATTCGCTATAAGCTGAACCCTATGCCTATTGAGATCAAGGGTAAGAAGATACTGCTTATAGATGACAGTATTGTTAGAGGAAACACATCGAAGAAAATTATTGAAATTATGAAAGAAGCCGGAGCTAAAAAAATCTATTTTGCCTCTTATGCCCCTCCTGTTAAATGGCCTTGTTTATATGGTATAGATACACCGACCAGAGAGGAATTAATTGCTGCCAAAAATTCCGTCGAAGAAATTCGTAAATATAGCGGAGCGGATGTACTTTTTTACGGTGATCTTGAAGATATTTTAGATTCTTGTCTTGTCGGTAATCCAAAAATTAAAGATATGTGTATGGCTTGTTTTGATGGAAAATATAAAACCGGTGATGTGGATGAAAAAATCTTAAAAAGAAATGCTGATGCAAGGCGGCAGCAGCGTATGTGCGGACGAGCTGAAATTGAGATGGAGGCTGAAGATCAAATGAATTTGGTCTAAGTTAGGACTATTAAGACTATTAGGGCTATTAGGACTTTTATGATTGTAGATCCAAATCCATCCCAATAGTCGTAAAAGTCTTAAAAATCATAATAGTCTTAATGAAAAAAAATTATGAAAATACTATTAATAGGTAATGGCGCACGGGAGCACATTATGGCGGAAAAACTGTCGGAGTCGCCTAAATGTGATGAGCTTTTTGTATTTGCTAGTAGCATAAATCCTGGAATAAGGGATTTGGCCAGCATTTATCATGTCGGGGATTTGGGGGATATGGATGCCATAAAGGAATTTGCCGATAAAAACAGGCCGGATTTTGCGGTAATTGGACCAGAAAACCCAATTGCAGACGGCGTAGTGGATATACTTGAAGAAATAGGAATTCCTTCAGCTTCACCGACAAAGAATTTGGGGCAATTGGAAAGTTCAAAATCATTTACCCGTGAACTCCTTGCTAAATATGATATCCCAGGCAATCCGGACTTTAAGACGTTTACCTCCGAAGTTGGAATGCTTGAGTATGCCAAAGAGCTTGGGGAGATAGTTGTAAAAGCGGACGGTTTGAAGGGCGGAAAAGGTGTGCATGTTCAGGGCGATCATTTTGAGACTATTGAGGAAGGCGTTGAGTACGCAAAGCAATGCATGGAAGAAGATGGCCATGTGGTTATTGAAGAGAAATTTATTGGGCAGGAGTTTAGCTTAATGAGTTTTGTGGATGGTGAGCATGTAGTTGATATGCCTCCTATTCAGGACCATAAAAGGGCTTTTGAAGGTGATACCGGGCCAAACACCGGTGGTATGGGGACGTATAATTATCCGGGAAATCTGCCATTTTTAACTGAGCAGGACTTAAAAGATGCCCATGAAATAAATGTAAAAGTAACTGCCGCATTAAAAGAAGAACTTGGAAGACCTTTTAAGGGAATTATGTATGGTGGGTTTATTGCAGTAAAAGATGGTGTGAGGCTGATTGAATATAATGCTAGATTTGGTGACCCTGAAGCTATGAATGCCTTAGCACTTTTGGAGACAGATTATGTTGATATTTGCCAGGCTACAATTGATGGAACTTTGGATAAGCTGGATATTAAATTCGCAAAAAAAGCTACAGTTTGTAAATATGCAGTACCGGATGGGTATCCGACAAATCCTAGAAAAGGTGATGTATTTACCATTAAACCGCTTCCTACCGGGGTAAAGATGTATTTTGCTTCTGTAAATGAGACGGAAGAAGGGCTTGTTATGGGCGGATCCCGCACGGTTGCTTTTGTGGGAATGGCGGACAGCATTGAAGAAGCTGAAAAACTTGCACAAACTGCTGTAGAAGGTGTGGATGGACCTGTTTTTTATAGGAAAGACATTGGAACTAAGGAACTGATTCAGAAGAGGGTTGAAATGATGGAGGAGTTGAGGAACTGATTGTTGGACCATTGGTGGACTTATTGGTGGACTTATTGGTGGACTCATTGGTGGACTTATCGATTAGTCCAACCACTAGTTCTACAATTAGTCCTTCTATTAGTCCTTCTATTGGTAATTGAGGGTTGTTTTTCCGCTACAGATATGCTATAATAGTTAGATTTCTGTAAATAAATAAAAAACCAAAAATGCTAAATCAAATTCAAAATTTCAATAAATATATCAAAAAGCCAGGATTGCATTGGTATAAAACACTTTTTGTATTAGCAGTTATTTCCTTATTCGCATTAGGAATTGTATTGGTAAATAATAATAAACCTGTACAAGCTGATAATCCTACTTTTTTCCTTGATACATCTTCTACCTGTAGCAGTGCTAAAACCGCTATAACAAAAAATGTAGGTTCTTTAACTCTATATTTATGTATCGATGGAGATAATGAAGGGGCTGGTTTACTAGGATCGGAAACTTATGTGACTTATACATCCAGCTTAGCCACAGTTAATACTATTATTTGTAATGTATTTGATACCTGCATCAACCTTTCTGAAACAGGAACTATAAAATTACTTGCAGCTTCTGGGCCGATTGATGAAGGTGGTACTGCTGCTACGGGCCAAGAGGCATTAGCAACAATAAGTTTAAACCTGACTGCTAATGGCGTAGCTACTTTTAGTTTTACAAAAGCTGATGTAATTAATGAAGATGAAGACGTAGAAACCAGAAGTGGTACCGGTTTAACTATTACTATTGGATCCGGTGGTGAAGGTGAGGGTGAGGGTGAGGGTGAGGGTGAGGGCGAAGGTGAGGGTGAGGGCGAAGGTGAGGGTGAGGGCGAAATAGAAGAAGACTGTGACAATGGAATAGATGATGATGGAGATTTGTTAGCAGATTGTGATGATCCTGACTGTATCGTAGATCCTAATTGTGTTGGAGGTGAAGGTGAAGGTGAAGGTGAAGGTGAAGGTGAAGGTGAAGGTGAGGGTGAGGGTGAAGGTGAAGGTGAGGGTGAAGGTGAGGGTGAAGGTGAAGGTGAAGGAATACTAACTGGCATTGCTTTTAGCCTTTTACCGGATGAAATAGCAATTGGTGAAACTTCTTTAGCAAATACATTCGCTATTTATGATTATGATTTCGACAACAGAGTAAATGTTACTTCGCCAAACAGTCATCCTGGTACTAGCTATGAAGTTTCAGATGCTGGAATAGCTAATGTAACTTGTGCGTTATGCAGCTCTTTTGTGGGAACAGGTGTTGGTACTACAACTATTACCGCAACTTATACAGAAGATGGAATAACACAAGAAGCTAACATTGATTTGAATGTAGTTTCCGGTGAAGCGGTTTGCGGAAATGGTGTATGTGAAGACGGTGAAGATATAAACAGTTGTCCTGACGACTGTTTGTCTGATCATTGTAGTAATGAATTGCAGGATGATGACGAAGAAGGTGTGGACTGTGGGGGGGCGGACTGTATCAGCTGTTTAGCAATACTCTTTTCATCTTTAGCAAAACCTGAAGCACGATCCGGAGGTAATTATTCTTTAAGTGCTTATTTTGATTTCCTTTCTCAGGGGGTTGCTGGTATTGCAACCAGCCAATCTGCAGAAATGGATAGAGGCGGTGCCGGTGAATTCAGTTTAAGCGGCCTTACTGCAGGTAATTATGATATTGGATTAAAAGGAGTGGGTTATTTAAGAAAAATCATTCGTGATGTAACTATATTGGAAGAAACTGAAGAAGTGGATTTAGATTATACATTTAGCGACACCTACCTTTTATTAGGTGGTGATGTTTGGGGTGATAATATGATTAATTCATATGATATTGCCCATGTAATTAACAATTATGCTACAGCGAATACTGCCATCGATTTAAATCGTGATGGCTCTGTTAATGCTGCAGATATTGCACTCGTTATCAAAAACTACTTTTTAGTAGGTGAATCATTTTAATAAAAAACATTAACTATTTTATATCATGCTTAAATCTATACTGAAAAAATTAGCACTGACTGCTATTTTTACACTAATAATCGCGCCATACAGTATGGTTATCAACCCTGCATATGCCGGCAGTGCATCACTTTCATTTAGTGATCCTTCAGGTGTGTACCTTATAAGAGGGTGTACAGGGCAAATCCAAATCCGGTTAGATTCCGGAGGGGAAAATGTCCTTGCCAGTGATACCACTACTACATTAACCGGTGATGCAACGCTCAATAGCGGGTCTATTGGAAGTGCGCTTCCTATGCAGACTTATAACATTGTAAACGGCTCAGAGCTTAAACTCAGTGGTGCCAGGTATGCAAGTACAGGTGCATTTACGGGGAGCGGCACATTCGGGACTATTTCTATAACCCCTAATGCAACCGGCAGTATAAGCTTAGACTTTACAGGGGATTTAAGCCTTGATAACAACATAGTTAATGATTCAATTGTTAATGTTTTAGGCAGTGTAACTGGTGCTACTTATACAGTTAACGAAAGATATAATGTGGATATCAGCGGCGGATTCTGTACTCCGGATACAACTGCGCCAACTTATACACTAGCTGATCCAACTGCAAATTCCACAAATAATGCAGTTGATACTGATGTTTCATTTACATTAACTGATAACAGGGTAGGAGTTAATATAACTACACTTTCATTTTTAATTGATGGTGTCTCTTATACTGAAGATTCAGCTCAGGTAACTTATCAGGAGAATAGTGGTTCTTATTTAGTTACCACTAACCCGGATACTGATTTTAGTTTAGGCAGCAAGGTGGATGTAACTGTAAGTGTTTGTGATAACGAAGGAAATTGTCTTTCAAATCAAACAAAATCATTTTATACAACTCCGCCGCCAAGCTGTGGTAATGAAGTGATAGAAGGAGGAGAAGAATGTGATAATGGTATGGGCAATCATGATTTGGATACCTGTACCTCTACATGCCAAAATGCTGAATGCGGAGATGGGCTTTTATTGTGGGGGGTTGAAGAATGTGACGGGGGAGATAATTGTACTGAAGATTGTTTACTTATAGAGGAAGAAGTTGAACCGGTTGAATGTGCAGAGTGTGCAGAGTGTGAAGCAGCAGTGCACGAAGCTGCACCTGACGAAGATACTGTTTATCAGTCACCTGACGAAGTAAGCGGAGAGGATCAGGAAGAAGCTGCGGCTGAAGCCTCAGATGCATTGAGTCAACAGCAAACAAGTACAGGAGTTGGTTATGGAATATCAATTCCGGATCAAGTAGATACTGTGATTCAGAATTGCATGGAACTTTATCCGAATTTAAATTTTGAAGAAGGTACAAGTGAAGATTCTGATGGCGACGGGCTTTCAAACAGAACAGAATGTTATAATGGAACACTCCCTGATAATTCAGATACAGACGGTGATTCCTGCACGGACGGAGATGAGGTAAATACATTCCAGACAAATCCATTAATAGTAGATTGTGATGAATCCGATATTGTGGATGAAGAAGTTATTATTACAGATCCTCAGGCTGGCTGGATTGTAAGAAAACTTGAGGTTCATGGCATAACCCCGGAAGATAGTGATTATGTAGATGTTGTAGCTTTTCCGGCTGAATACAGTGTTATACAGGATTTGATGAATGCTGTTACTGATGTAGTTAATAGCGGCGGTATTGCAATGAATGACCTAATGACCGCTCTAAATCAGGCACAATCCTTTGTTGACGAAAATAGTGATTATGAATATGGTGTTCTGCAAAATACAATAAGGTCTATTTTCAACACGGTTAATGCCCTGCAAGACGAAGAAGAGCCTGATTACAGCGTTCTTGAAAATAAACTCAGTGAACTGGAGAACATTCAGCAATCAAGCATTTATCTGGGAAGATCAATTCCTAATCCGGCAGTTGATACAACTGTTAACGGTAATTTAATGTTCTCACTATTCCCTTCCGATACACTGCTTGAAGATAATAAATTATACGATTTAGTCGCTACTGCAACACTTGATAACGGAGGTAAGATTTCGTCTGTTCCTATTCGCATAAGTGTTGACAGCAATGCTAATGTAAACTCACCAACTCCTAATTCTATCGGCGGTGTGGCAATTCCCGGCACTTTATCACTAAAAAATTTATTTATAGATAACGCCATCGCACAGGGGGGTATGGAAATTGAAATTACCGAAAGCCGTCCTTCCGTAGCCGGCTCTTCTGAATTTGGAACTCAGGTATTTGCTGTTTGGGAAAGTGTAATTCTTGCTTCATCTGTAATTGCGGATAGTGAAGAAGGTTCATTTGCAATTGAAGCTCCTCGTAATTTAGAAACTGACTCTAGCCACAAGGTGACTCTTTACGCTGTTAAGGCTAATGAAAATGGTGATAAATTACGTTCAGAAAATGTGGATGTTTATTTCCGTATTTCCGGAGAGATGTTCCCATGGCATTTAGTTTATTATGGTCTTGGAATTTTATTTGTTCTTATTCTTCTTACTTATCTAATCAGCAAACGCCTTAAAGCTAAACCAAAAGCTCCTGAGGCAGCAGCTGAAAAAATAGCAGAAGAGGCGTTGGGACCAATGGAGGAACCAATGGAAGGCCCAGTTGAAGGTCCAATGGAAGGTCCAATGGAAAGCCCAGTAGAAGAACCAACTCCGGCTGAGGAACCAAAAGTAGAAGAAATGGCGCATGAGGAGGCTGAGGAAATGGGAGAGGAGGTGAAACCGATGGAAGAACCAATGGAAGGACCGGTTGAGGGGCCAATTGAAGAACCAGTTGCTGAATCAGCTGAAGAACCCCCGCTTAGCGGGGAAGAGCCTCAGGCTGAGGCAGAAGAAAAAGAAGAAGGACCTCAGATTATGTAAACAATATGTTGCCAAAAAGCCCGTGCATCCTTTGGATGACGGGCTTTTTTATTTATTTGACAAAAAAGATGATAATATGTTATATATACTCTCCAAGTATCATTTAACTCATTAAAATATGTCTAATTCAACAGAACATCAAATAAATGACTATTTACAGGAAGGTGATGAAAGAACAAATGCGCTAAACAGAATGACACGTGCAGAACTGGAAGTTCTATTAGGGCAGGCAGGTGAACAACTGGAAGAAGAGCAGCAAGGTCTTGATGATTTACATGGAACAGGTATTAAGGGTTTTGTTAGTAGACGTGTAAGGGATATGAGACCAGATGCGGTAAGAACTGATGCTGAAGAAGCAGTAAAGCAATGTAAAGGGTTACGTGATGAAATCCAAACGATAATAGAGAGAAAAGGTTCTATGGAAGATCTTCAGACATTGCCACTATTACCATCGGAACATCCGGTTCGTACTATTTTTGAAGGACAAAGGGCTGAAATGCAGGAACTTATAAGAGGTTTTAAGTCTGATTTAGCTGACTGTGATGCAATGGACTCTAGATTACCATATATGCCAGCAGAAGCTATTGATCAATTAATTCAAAAAACGGATTACTGCAAAAAAATGATAGTATGGCACACAATATTGGAAGTAATACTAGATTCATTTGTTGATAAAGAGCGAACTGAAGAATTAACTCCTGCTGAAGTGCTTGAAAAAGTAAAAAGTGCAGTGGCATCATTTGGTTTTAGCGATGCTACAGAAGGAATTGTAGAAGAAGGTTTTAGTTCTGCATGGAAACAATTGAGTGATAAGGTTGGGCAATATAGGCGTTAAATCTTATTACAAGATTAGCTATTACAAGATTACAAAATTATTTTTATGGTGTATAACCTTAACTGCTATAAATAATTTTGAATTTTTAATCTTGAATTTTGAATTGCTATGAAAATAGCGCTTAAAATGACCGGCTGCAAAAACAATCGCTATGAACTTGATCAGATTTTGAGCTGGGCGATTAAGAGTAAGGTACCTGTTGTGCGTGAAGAGGAGGCGGATTTTTGTATTGTGAATACTTGTACGGTTACTCATGTGGCCGATAAGAAGTCCCGGCAAATGGTTAGAAAGACCAAAAATGCTAATCCGAAACTCAAAACTATAGTGTTTGGGTGTGGGGCGAGGATGCAAAAAGAAAGTTTTGAGGAAATCGGAGAAGTTGATTATTTGATGGAGGATTTGCCGTCGGTTATCGGGTTTTTGGAGGAAAAAATTAACGACAAAACCCGAAGGCGCGCAATCGATTGCGCGCCTTCGGGGATGGAATTTAATGATTTTTCCCGATCCCGTGCACTTGTACAAGTGCAAGACGGCTGTGATAATTTTTGCACATATTGCATAATTGTTTCAGCACGTGGGAGGTCAAGAAATCGGCCATTGGATGAGATAATTGATGAAATAAACAAGCACGTTAAAAACGGATATAACGAAGTTGTTTTAACCGGCATAAATATTGGTGCTTATGGGGCAAGTTCTACGACAAAACCGGAAGAGAGTAAGTTTGCTGAGCTTTTGCGGACTATCCTCGACAAAACTGATATAAAGCGTATTCGAATTAGTTCACTTGGACCTGAGTATTTTAGTGATGAGCTTTATAAGGTTTTAAAAAATCCAAGAATTTGCAGGCATATTCATCTTTCTATCCAGTCCGGATCATCTTCTGTTCTTAAAAGGATGAAAAGACAATATGATGCCAAGGACACGGAGAAGGTAGTCAACCGTTTAAAAAATGACATTTCTGGTATTGCAATAACAACGGATATTATCGTTGGCTTTCCGGAGGAGTCAGACGAAGAATTTAAGGAGACATTGGATTTTGTAAAAAAGAACCCGCTCGCAAAAGCACATGTATTCCCCTACTCGGTTAGAAAGAACACGCTGGCGGCTAAAATGGAGCAAGTGCCGGATGAAGTGAAAAAAGAACGCGCCAAAAAGCTCCAAAAACTTGCGGATAGGCAGCGAGAGGATTTCATTAAAAGCCAAACCTTGCCTACCGGCAGGCAGGTTGGAAAAAAGGTATCGGTTTTATGGGAAAGTGAAAACGAAGGATTAACGGATAATTATATTAGGGTGCAGAAAAAAGGTGATCATGAAGTACGATCGATTACAATTGAGAAACTGACGGAAAAGATGATTTTAAAATGATTTTCGTTTTACTGTGGATTCGCCCTATCGGGCTGTGGATTCGCTTCGCTGTGGATTAATCATTCCACAGTCCCGTAATCGGGACGCATCCAC
>JAHJBZ010000035.1 GCA_018813295.1 Patescibacteria group bacterium
CATCAAAAGCCAGCCCATAAACATAACGGGCCTCCCCCTGCAAAATTGTCCCATTCCCACCCTTGGAGCCGATATGAAGAGGTATGGAGACAAAATTACCATCGGAATCATACCCAATAACACCGCCATACCCTGATGAATTAGCATTAAAATCTTTAGTTATACCATAATAACTGCCAACAAATACATGCTTATCACTGTCACGAATTACTGCACTATAAGTTGATCTAAACTTCGATCCATCGGATATATTTCCATAACTATTAGGAGTTCCTAAATCAAATTCAAAATGCCAGCTATCTTCCAAAGAAGCCCTTTTCCAAACGGAAACAAAGTGAGATGAGCTGGTAACAGCCATCATTAAGCCATCTTCCGTCACATCAACATGATAAGCATTTGAAATTCCGCCATTACCATAACCATTCATTCCAATCTCATGAACAATTTGTTTGGTATCAGGATCAACGCCGTAAACCCTGGCACCGGAATAAGAAGCGATATAAAGTAAGTCATCAGCAGAGTTGTAAACACCATCTATTGGCTTATAAGCGATTTTTTCACCATCGCTATATTTTGCAAATACACTTATGAATCCATCCTCAGCAACCTTGATTTCACCATTTTCAAGTAAAATCAAATCTTCTCCCTCATAGCTAAAATCTTCAGCTTCATTTAAGTCAAAAGTATAGCTGTAAATAGCATTTTCCAGATCACTGAAATCTATATTATTCGCACTGATTTGGAACTCGGAATTATTAATCGCATTTACAATATTTTCCGCAGAACTTAACCCGTCTAACATCGCACCGTCAGCAGTTATATCTCTTCCGTTTATCAGGCCGTTTACAGTTAAATCACCATCAATTATCAGGCTTTTGGAGATGTTAAAAACATTATCAATTGTATTATATTTAATAAAAGCTTCTAAGCTGTCACCAAATTGAATGGATATTTCATTATTTAACTGATTACTTTGCTGAATCGTAAAAACGTTATTGCTAAAAAATACTGTGTCCCCAATAAAATCCAGGCGATCCACAGCATTATTGTTTGGCTGAGGATCCAGCATTTCATATTCACCGCCTGCCCCTAAATCACGTACCTCAATCTGAAGATAGGGATATAAAGCAAGTATGGTACTGCTAATTGATGTCTGACTGCCGACTTCAATTGAAAAATGACCAGCATCAGCCACGGTGAAAATAACGGGATGTGCCTCCTCCCAATTTGCCTGCTCGCCGGTTTCACTTTCCGCATCACGGTCATTCCAAAGGGTTACTTTAAATTCAAATACGCCATCGGAAATTAAATTTCCTCCCCCATCATTCAGATAACCGGAAAACGTCATAACATTATCGGCATAAGTAAAAGGTGCAATTGTTAAAGCAAAAAAACTAAATAAAACTAAGAATGGAGTTAACAACTTTTTCATAAACTGTTTGTATTAAAGAATAAATTTTTGCTATTAAATAAAAAAATATATTTTGACCAGCAGGTTCCTCCATCGGGTCTACCCCGCTTAGCGGGAGGTCTACCATCGGGCCTTCCATCGGGTCTACCCCGCTTAGCGGGGGGCCTTCCATTGGGCCTTCCATTGGGCCTTCCATAGGATCCACCATCGGCTCATACGCAATAACTGCAGGAGATACAGCGGCCTGTTTACTTACGCTTGTGTTTGTATAAGTACCTTGGTTTTGAGTTGTTGTATCAGTTGAACCGCTTGCTGAACTTTTAACTGTAAATGTGTAAGTGTTATTAGCATTAGTATTACTGCTAATATATCCCCCTCCACCACCACCTGAATAGCCACCATTCGAGCTACCATTCGAGCCACCACCTGAACCACCCGAGTCTCCAGAATCTTCTTCCTCATCATCAGAGTATGTAAATACAGGAGAATCAAGAACGCTAAAACTCTCAGATCTCATTACTTCATATGCTTTTAAATTTGAAGGAACAACGCTGATTGCTACCAAAAAAACAGTTAAAACAGAGATGATATGCTTATGAATTTTCATAGAATAAATTTTTGCATTCTAGATATTATAGCAGATTTTAAGCTATAATTCAATGCAAAAAAGCGAGAAACTCGCATATAAAAGGGGATTTTTAAAGAACACAGGACACAAAAGTCAGGATTCAGCTGTTTCCTGTGTCCTGTGTTCTGTGTCCTGAAAAAATTAAAAACTAGAAATTACATCCTATCCCCAAAAACTCCTCAGACTTAATCGGATAATTAAGGATATTCTCCAGCATCATTTTAATCATATACCAGACCTGCGTTTTTTCACCCTTGTTTGGCGCAACTTTGGTAATGGCGGCAAATGGGTATTTCTGCATAAAACTAACCCATTTTATAAGCGGGGGAGTGAGTCTTGGGTCAGCAGGGGAGTTGTAGCCACTTTTTACAACACTTCCATTATGCAGATCAAAATAAAGAGGTTCTGTTAAATTTAATTTTACATTACTGCGGGCACACCTGTCCCACGGCGCCATAAAGCCTGTCAGCCCAAAAAGTTTTATAATAAAGGCATACAGAATTAATTCACTTTTTTCATTATTGTGATCGATATGATCTAGCGTCTCCTGCAAAAGTTTATAAACACCATCAATCTGCTGTTCGTCCTGTATCAATTTATTTGTCAGCTCTGCAATGTAAAAAAGAATGCTTTTTGTTCTAAGGTCACTATCCGCAAACCCCCATGTATTAATAGGCTCAGATTCGTTTAAATACCCCAAATTCCTGCCCTGAAAAACTGTTACTTTTACCTCATAAAACAGCTCCAGCTTACCGCAGAACTTACTTTTTATACGCCTGCTGCTTTTAGCCATAACGCTGATCTTACCCAAATCCTTAGTAAGCACGGTCAATATCTGATCCGCATCATTTAAATTGATTCTTCTGAGTATTATCCCTTCGGTTTTAATGTGTTTACTCATCTAAATGTTAAATAATTTCTGCCTTCGGCGGGGACCTAATGGGGGGCCTAATTGGTGTAATACACCCATAAGGTCACCAATTAGGCCACCAATTAGAAAGCGTGTTTTTTCCGCAAATAAAGTTCAATAGCCAAATAACTACTAAGTACGCCAGCAATAACAGCTGCAATTAACTGCCAGCTTAAAGTCCACCAAAATTCTTCTTCGAAATGAAGCAATATGGAATTAAGCCCGGCAAGCAGATTTTCATTGCTTATAATGGCAACTAGATTTTTGGCTAGATAAGACAAAATCAGCCTGGAAAACCCTATACTGATAAGAATGGCTGCAATTGCAAAAATAATTCCCTCAAATATAAAACCCGCACGTATAAAATTATATTTAGCACCCACTAATTTCATAATATTAATTTCGTGTTTATGAGTGTGAATATTAATATTAATGCTATTAAAAATAATCAGAACACCAACCAGAGCAAATATAAGAATCAGCCAGGTGCCGATTTTTTTAATAAAACCAGTAATATCTATAATTTTTTCATTGCGGGTTTTTTGCTCACTGTCATCTTGTAATTTTTCCTGGTTAACAATTTGGCTAAATTGAGGATCCTCAAGATAAGAGATAATTGTGTTATTATCAGCAACATCATAACTAACGATCCTCACAACATCGGGTAGGGGGTTGCTCAGTTCATGATAGTCTAAAAAAGAGATAATATTTGGGTATTTAAAGCCAAAACGACCCAGAGCCTCATCTTTGCTTATATAAACAACTTCTTTGATTTCAGGTTTTCTTTCCAGGGTTTCAACAAATGTCTGGATCGTATAATTTTCAACTCCGGGTTGAATCTCTACACTGATATCCAGTTTTTCTCCGACATTAGCTATTACAGAATCTGTTGCAAAACTAAGTGCGAGAACCAAATTAAAAACAAAAAGCATCAACGCGATAATAACAACCGTAGCAATGGAAAGAATCTTGTTGCGCAACAAATTCTGCCAGCCATTTAAAATCGCTCGTTTAAGCCAAATAAATTGATTTTTAAAATTTCCCGCAAAATGCATTTTTGTTTTTGTATTTCTTAAAAATAATATAGCAGAAAAAACTTTGTAGTACAACAAATTTGTTCAATAAAAAAGGATTCAGAATTAATTGGTTGCATAGCAGGCTAAATTATGTTATACTTTAAAAAGTTAAAAATTAATTTTTCATTTTATGAGACCAGATGAAACAGGCGATAAAGCGCGATCGCCACTCAAAGAAGTTTTACTTAAAAACCTTCGTGCCGAGAAATTAGGATTATCACACCCTTTGGTTGTAGAGGCTTTTTCAGAAGATGAATTGAGCAAAATGCAACGAGAGGCTGAAGGGAAAGGTTCAATTATCATTGATGATTTAGGACCAATGGGAAGACTTGAAAAAGCTGATATTGAAGAACTAAGATTAGCTATTATAGATGCTGAAGAAAGTGGATTTAGGGTTCCTGAAGGTGTGGATAGGGAATTGTTTTGTGATGAAATAAGAACTTTAACAAAATTAACCCTTGATCCAGGTTCTATAGAAAGACATGACTTTACCTTTGAGACAAACCTAGAACAAAGTGTTGCTGAAAGATCTGCAAGATGGTTAGAAAAAAAGTTACCTGGCTTACAAATATCTTTTGAATGGGCGGACTACGTACAACGAGGCATGGGGGGGAGAATAAAAAAGACTCTTCCCGGTGAAGATCCCCGTCCTCTTCCAGCAGGATTTTTAAATAAACATGTGGTAGTTACTGTTGCTGGCATGCCTGTTGGCGTTCCGTGGGATAGTGAAGGTTTCTTAAAAAGCTGTTTAGAGCAAGAAGGATTGGGTAGCTAGAAAAACTCCGCACTAATTCAGCAAACTAGACTTATACTTCTCCGGCTCAAGAGCATTAAGCCTCCTGATCTCCATTTTAGGAAATACTTTTTGTAAGTCATTAGTGTCAGCTTTTTGGTCATATCCAAGCCCAATAACATGCGGCTGAAACTTATTTATCATATGATAAAAATCAGTTGCATGCCCCATTAAAACCCTATCTACCAAACCGGATTTCTTTAAAGCTTCCAACCTTTCCTTTTCATTATAAACAGGCTTTTTGCCCTTAATTCTCTTCACATTCCTATCTCTTGCAATTACAACATAAACCTCGTCACCTAATTCTTTTAGCTGTCTCAAAAAATTCAAATGACCAGGATGAAGACCGTCAAACGTACCAAACCCCATTACTTTTATCGCATCACTCATTATTTTACCTTTAACAATTAACATTTAACATTTGACTGTCAAAGGTCAATTGTCAAAGGTCACATGTTAAATGTTATTTAGCAACAGTCTTCCCACTCTTCATATCAGTATATCTATCCTTAAACCCTTTTGCAGCCATATAGCAGTCCTGAATACGTTTGTTGTCAGGATCGATTTCCATTGCTTGTTTTAAGAGCTCAACCGATTTCTCGAAATTCTTAGTTTGCAAGTAGCAAATGCCCAAGTCACATAAAGTTAAACTATTTTCAGGATCTAAATTCAAAGCTCTTTCTAAAATTACAATACCTTGAGTTCTTTTCTTATTGTTAAAAAGTGCCCAACCTAAACACCGCAAAATTTCAGGATTATTGGAATGAAGGTCGTTAGATTTTTTAAGATAATCAATAGCCTTAGGCCAATCCTGTTTTTGAGAGGTGATGAATCCTAAAATATAATTAGCTGTATAGCTTTTTTGATTCAGGTTTAAAGCGCGATTGCAAGCCTTTTCCGCTCTTTTAAAATCATCTAAACTTACGTAATTATCAGCAATTTCCTCAAGTGCAGAAACGCAATCAGGATCACTGCAAAGCAATTTTTCAGCTTCTTCAATTGATTTTTTATGTTCGCCACTAAGCTTTAGCTCTTCAATATAGTTAAGAGCATCTGCTATATGCTCCGGAAAATCCCTGTCGTTTTGTTGTTGATTACTCATTTTTGAAATATTTACTGTTACCTTATTTTATATGATTTTTGAGTTATTTTCAAGAGGAGATTAATTTTTAATTTCTAGTTTTTAATTTTTAATCAATTTTTACTGTATTAATGTTTAAATATTTAAACATTTAATTCCGACGGAGCAGTCCGCCGCGGCGGATGCCCTGGTTCGACGGCTTTCAGCTGAGGAACCAGGGTACAACCATGCCCCCTCATATTCAAAAAATTAAAAATTTAAGAAAGCTTTGTTAGCTTCCACAAGGCCTTCCGCTTTTCCGGTATCAAACCTTTCACCCTTTATCTGACATGCCCAAATGCCCTGATCTTTGCTTAATGTAATAAATCCATCGATTAAACGAATCTCTCCGCCTTTACTGGATGTGGATTTTTTAAGCGCATCAAATATCTCTGGCGGGCATACATATTTTCCAATAATCCCCAAGTCACTCGGTGCTTCACTCTGATCCGGTTTTTCGACTAAACTCTTCACGGAATAAAGTTCGCCTTTTTTATCTCCGGGTTCGATAACCCCATAAGCTGAAATTTCGGACATCGGAACTTTCTCCACAGCTATTATTGATTCGCCAAAAAAGTTATCCAAAAGCTGTTTGGCTGCTGGGATCTCATGCTTTACTATGTCGTCTCCAAATAATACTAAAAAAGGTTCACCGCCAACAAGCTTCTCAGCCTGGAGTACGGCGTGGCCGTCACCCAGCGGACTGTCTTGGTAAACATAGCTGAATTTAGCCATATCATGAATGGGCTTAACTTTCTCTAAAATATCCATTTTACCTTTTTGTCTCAAAAAATCTTCTAATTCCGGTTTAGGTGAAAAATGATCAATTATAAGTTCCTTCCCCTTTGAAATTACAAAAATAATCTCCTCAATACCGCTTAAAACAGCTTCCTCAACTAAATACTGGATCACAGGTTTATCCACAATAGGAAATAGTTCTTTTGGAACAACTTTTGTTGCCGGCAAAAATCTTGTGCCAACTCCCGCTACTGGTAATACGGCTTTTTTTACCTTCATGCTTAATCCTTAGAGCTTATAAAATTATTTGGATTTGATCTTAACAATCCTCATCTGCAAATTCAACCTCTTTGGTATTCTTATATAAAGAATATGATTTTTTTGTGTGGCTTCAATACCTTGCGCATCTGCGTTTGGCGGGAGGATAACGGATCTGCTGAATTCACCCCAAAAACATTCCTGTACAAAATAATCCTTTCGCTTAAATCCATAACTTTCACTATCCATCTCCCTCCTCCCGCGTATGGTAAGAACATCATTATTAATAACAACTTCAGCATCATCTAAATCGACACCAGCAAGCGGTGCAATAACCAAAATCTCTTTTTCATTCTCCAGAACATCAACGGGAAGCTGTCCAAACCCGGATGGCGGATCATTTGGCATGCTGTCATCAGCCGGGCTGTTGATCTTAATTACATTCTTTACCTCTTTGTTTGCAAATATAGTCTTCACAGTTTAAGTCTAATTGATAAATGTTAAATGAAAAATGAAAAATATTATCCCTTGCCTTTGCCTTTGCCTTTTCCTTTACCTTTTCCGGGAAAAAAATTATCAAACTCCTCCTTATTCAAAACCTCCTTTTTAAGAAGTGCTTTGCTAATTTCCTTAAGAAGTGCTTTATTATCGGTCAAAAGTTTAGTGGTTCGTTTTATGGCCTCATCAATCAATTTGGCAACAGCTGCATCAATTTTTGCTGCGACCTCTTCACTATAATTAGGCTTACTGCCAAGTTCAGTGCCTAGGAATCTGGCCATGGATTTTTCACCGAAGATTACAGGTCCAAGATCCTCACTCATGCCATATTCCATAACCATACTACGTGCGATTTCAGTAGCCCGCTGAAGATCATTACTAGCACCGGTAGTCACTTCTCCAAAAGTAAGCTTTTCAGAAACATAGCCTCCAACAAGAGAACAAAGCTCATCCTTAAATTTAGAAACAGACTTAAGATGCTTATCTTCTTCGGGTAAAAACCAGGTAACACCTAAAGCCATCCCGCGGGAAATAATAGAAACCTTATGAACCGGATCACATTTTGGCAGAAGCGTCCCAACCAATGCATGCCCGACTTCATGATAGGCGGTTATTTCTTTTTCTTCGTCGGTAAGGCGACGGGATTTCTTTTCCGGTCCAAGGCCAACTTTTTCAATGGAATACTCAAGATCGGACTGCTTAACTTTCGTACGATCTTTTTTGGCAGCCAAAATTGCCGCTTCGTTAAAAAGGTTTTCAAGATCAGCACCGGAAAAACCTGGCGTCTGCTGTGCAATCTTCTTTAAATCCACGGTTTTATCAAGTGGTTTATTGCGTGAATGCACTTCTAAAATTGCTTCTCTTTCTACCAAATTAGGCATATCAATAACAACACGACGATCAAATCTTCCAGGACGAAGCAATGCTGCATCAAGTACATCCGGTCTATTAGTTGCAGCCATTACAATTACATTTGTATCTTTTTCAAAACCATCCATCTCGGCCAAAATTTGATTTAGGGTCTGCTCACGTTCATCGTGCCCGCCGCCCATTCCAAAACCTCGTTGGCGCCCAACCGCATCGATCTCATCGATAAAAATTATACAGGGAGCATTGCGCTTAGCCTTTTGAAATAAGTCCCTCACGCGGCTTGCGCCGACACCAACAAACATTTCCACAAACTCAGAGCCGGAGATACTAAAAAATGGAACGTCAGCTTCGCCTGCAACAGCGCGGGAAAGTAATGTTTTACCGGTTCCCGGAGCTCCGAAAAGCAACACTCCGCGAGGAATCTTGGCACCTATCTTTGTATATTTTTTAGGATGCTTTAAAAAATCAACCACTTCCATAAGCTCTTCTTTGCTCTCATCCATTCCAGCAACATCTTTAAAGGTAGTGCGTTTTTTGGCGTCTTTAGAATAAACCCGCGCTTGGGATTTGCCGAAAGAAAACGCGCTGCTTGCACCTTTTCCGAGCTGCTTGGCCATAAAAATAATTAAGGCGATAAACAAAATTATCGGCAGCCAATTACTAAGCACACTGAGCCAAAAAGCGCTAGCTTCTGTACTAACTATGGTAACTGGTGTCAAAACGCTCGGATTATTAAACCCTAAATCTGTAATACTTTCACCTTCCGGGCGATAAGCGAGGAAAGTTTTACCATCTTCAGTCATCGCGTAAATTTTACTGTTTTTAATTTCAATACCTGTATATTGTCCGCTTCTGTATTCCTGCACTAATTGGCTGATAGGAATTTCAGTCAGCTTGCTGTCGTCTGTATATTGCTGAGGGGTAAATAAGTAATAAGCAACCGTGAGAAGAAGCGCAAAAACCAGCACGTACATAAAGCTATTCCCCCTCCTTGGCGGTTTAAAATGAGGATGCTGATGATTTTGATGGTTTTGGTGTGGCATATTTTTGTAAATTGAAAATTGTAAATTTAAAATTATTTTTGTGTTTTCTGTATCGCAATCAACCCCGTCCTTACAACTTCTTTCACTCCGAAATTCTTCATAAGTTCAATAAATTTATCAATAGTTTCAGAATCGGCGGAAAGCTCTGCAGTGACTGTATTAAGCGTTAAATCAACGATTTTTGCACTGTACATATCAATTAGCTCATTAACATCAGATCTATTTCCTTTATTAGCCCTGATTTTTATAAGTGCAAGTTCACGGCCTATCGCGTCTTCATCATGCAGTTCGGTAATCTTTAGCACATTAACAATCTTATACATCTGTTTAATAGCTTGCTCCACATTGGTTTTCTCGCCATCCATAACAATTGTAATTCTGGTAACATGAGGCTTTTCACTATGCCCGGCAGCAATACTTTCAATATTGAATCTTCTTCTTCGGAATAGCGAAGCTATCCGGTTAAGTACACCGGGTTCATTTTCGGTATGAACTACTAAGATGTGACGTTTATTTTTCATAATTTAGCTTTAAGTTTTAAGTCATAAGCTGTAAGCCAGCTTAATCCTTAAGACTTACTCCTTAAGGCTTTTTAGGTTTAATCTCACTCACCCCCGGCAAATACGGATGCAGCACTTCCGGAATCTTCACACTCCCATCCTTCTGCTGAAAGTTTTCTAAAATCGCAATCAGAGTACGCGCTGAAGATAGCGCAGTGCCGTTTAGGGTATGCATAAAATGAGTACCGGTTTCATCTTTAAACTTAATGCCTCCGCGGCGTGCCTGAAAGTCGGTACAGTTACTGCAGCTAGTGAGCTCACGGTATTTGTTCTGGGTGGGAACCCAGACTTCTAAGTCATACTTTTTAGCGGCAGGTGCTCCTAAGTCTCCACCGCAAATATTCATAACCTGGTAGGGGAGTCCGAGTTCAGATAGGATTTCTTCTTCGATAGAAAGCAAAAGCTCATGCTCTTCCCATGATTTATCTGGATGGCAGAAAGAGAACATTTCCATTTTATCGAACTGATGAACGCGGAGAATACCGCGCGTGTCCTTTCCATAACTGCCAGCTTCTCTGCGGAAACAAGATGAAAAACCAACATATCTTTTAGGAAGCTCATCAATTTTTACAGGTGCCCCCATATGAAGGCCGGCAAGCGGAACCTCTGAGGTGCCCACCAGATACAAATCATCTTCGCCTGGGTTCACATGATAGATTTCATTTTTATCTGCCGGAAAAAAACCAGTTGCATACATCATCTCCTCCTTTACAAGCATTGGCACGGTAACCGGGATGAATCCCTTTTTGACGTATTTGGAAAGCAACCAATTGAAAAGTGCAAATTCAATTAGCACCAATTCATTTTTCAGATAATAAAACCTGGCACCACTGGTTTTAGCAGCGGATTCCATGTCGATAACATCCAGAATTTCCCCAAGTTCCAAATGATCCTTGGGCTCAAAATCAAACTTTGGAATTTCACCAACTGTTTTAATAGCTTCATTTTCTTCATCATCCTTACCTTCCGGCACACTCTCATGCGGTGGGTTAGGAGCTAGATCAGCTAGCTCTTTAAGTTGAACAAAAATTGTGTTCATAGACTCTTCAGCCTTATCCAACTTATCGCCAAGCTCTTTCATCTCAGCAATCTTTGCCTTCTTTTTATCGTCCGCAAGGGTGGGAACTAATTTGGAAACTTCATTTTTCTCAGCGCGCATTGCTTCAACTTTTTGCAGCTCCCCGCGGTACTTTTCATCTAACTCCAAAAGCTTATTGACATCGATATCAACAAACTTCTTTTTAAAGCCGGCTTCATACAGCGCTCTATTTTCCCTCAGATCTTTTAGATCGATCATCTTGTCAGCATTATAACGAAATAACGATATAACGATACTACATGTATGAAAACTTGAAAACTTAAAAATTTGAAAATTACAACTTCGCTTCGACGGAGTTCATAAACAATTTTCAAATTAGTCACCTACAGTCACTTCAGGTTATGAAAAAATCCAAACAAACACCAAGATAGTTTTCAAATTTTCATAAAATAAGGCTATTGCGACTGAATTTGTATAACTGGTGTTATATCCAATTCAAGATTTACCTGTCTTTTAAAGGTAAGGGAAAGATATTTGCTAATCTCAGTCTGCATCTCCTGTTCAATATTTGTACCGCTTGGTACTTTTATATTGCCTGTAAATACTGCGGTTTCGTCATCAAAGCTGTCCAATTGCAGCTTGCCAAGTTTGGCTCCGGGTAAATTTGCATCTAATAATGTAGTAATAATTTCATTTCCCTGTTTTTCCAAAGTTATTTTTTCACCGATGTTAGTGAGGGAAGAATATAGGGGGAAC
>JAHJBZ010000009.1 GCA_018813295.1 Patescibacteria group bacterium
CCACTTATTATCTTAACAAAAATTTTCTAAAAACAATTGAAAAATTTTTAGCTAATAACTTAATTGATATTGATAATTTTGATGGAAAAATTCAATATCTTCCAAAATACGATTTCAATATTAAGGAATATTCCGAAAAATATGTGCATCACGAGGAGGAATAGTGGAACTTTTTGGTAAAAAAATTTCTCAAAAAAATATTGATTCTTTGGAAAGGTATCTAAATGAACGTTTTAATACAAAATCTGAAAAATCATCTCTAGGGATTGTATACGATATTACTTATTTTTGTAATTTATCTTGTCTTGGCTGTGCAGTAAATGCAAAGAAAATTAAAAACCATAAGGATATAAAATTTGAATCATCTTTGGATCAAGTTTTTGAAATATTAAATAAAATCTACAAATTTAAAGAAGACCATATAAATGAAGGATTTTTTATCAATTTTGGTGGGGGAGAACCATTTCTGAGAAGCGATTTTTTTGAAATTCTTCAAGAAACAGCCAGCTTATTTGGGCCAAAAAACATCGGGATTGACACAAATGGTACATTATTGAACAAAGAGGCAATTCAAAAAGTCTTGCCCTTGGTTAATTATCTAGGAATCAGTATTGACGGACTCAGTGAGTACCATAATCATTGGAGATTTCAAAACAAAGAAGATATTTTTAAAAATAATATTGAATTAATAAATGAGATTTTAAAAATTGATAACGGTTCAGATACCCTAGAAGTTAGTTCGGTTGTGACAAAAACAAATATTGACCAGATCCCAATGTTGATTACCTACTTGAATGATATTGGAGTAAAAAAATATAGCATTCATAGAGCAATGCCTGTCGGAAGATTTGCACATCACATTGATCTATTACCTTCGGGTGAAGATTACTTAGAATTACTGATAATAATTTCTCAGCTAAATCAAGACCTTGAAATTAATATTCATATGCATCATTCGATTGAGGCGATCTATACCAGTATCTTTTTAGGAAAAGAAACTATAAGCAAAGAGAAAATTGGTTTACCAGATAAAAGGTCATCAATAGGTATTGACCCATTTGGGTATGTACATTTTGATCCATGGTGCATTGTGCCACCCTGGAATAAATTACACTCGGATTCATTATTAAATGAAAGTGTGACTTTTGAATCAACAATAAATAATGAAATTCTAAACATAATAAATGCGTACTGCTCACCTGAGGTAAGATGTAATGGTTGTACGAATGATTGTACTGGGGGATCAAGGATTGCCGCTGCTTTCAACTATATTTCTGAGAATTTTGATATAACAAAAATTACCCCATCTCATCTTTTAGATGGTCTTTCAAAGAAAGATCCTGCATGTCCATTTTTTCATGAAGGAGGTGGTAATTGACCGATTTAAATTTAGACCTATTAGGCTGCAAATTAAGAAATCCAGTTATTATTGCATCATCTCCTCTTACAGAAGACCTGAAAGGAATTATTGAATGCTTTAATAATGGAGCATCAGCGGTGATAACAAAATCTATTTCAAAAATAAACAAAGGTAACCCTTCCGAGGCAAGGCGTGCCTATTTTGACAAAGAAGGACTATGGGCAACTTCAACCTATTTTAGAGAGACTCTTGATCTTGATAGCGGTTGTGACATTATTGCATCTGCATCATCCAAGATTGATATACCAATTATTGCAAGCATAACAGGTTTAGATTTTGAAGTTGAAAAATGGATTGGTTCTTGCGAAAAGGTAATATTAGCAGGAGCAAAGATGATCCAACTTGATCTTTTCTATTTACCCCAACCAATAACAAATTCGACAAATCTAAATAAATTAAAAAGATTAATTAAGGATTTGTCTCAATTGATACAAGTACCAATAATACCAAAAATAAATATCGAGATTCCAGCGTATTTAATAAAAGAATTATTTAGTGAATCAAATATAAAGTGTATTTCTTTCTTGGATTCAATTCGAGTTCCAAGTCCTATAACAAAAAACTTGCAATCTAGATACAAAATGGTAAGGCATCTTGGGATGTCGTCTTTATTTGGATCTTGGCAACTACCATTAACAAATCATTATGCAATTATTTTAAGAAAAACCACGGATTACCAATTAATTGGAGGTGGGGGAATTTCTAATTCTTGCGATATATTAACTTTACTTATGTTAGGTGTAAACGCTACTCAAATTGCATCCACTATAATTATTAATGGATTTGGCTATATTTCTACTCTAATAAAAAACCTTGAGGAGGATCTAATCGAAGAGGGATTTACTTCAATTCATGAGATTCAAAACAAAATAACAAAATCACAAACTATCGATATCGAACAATCACATACAGTATTTATTGAATCATATGCAATAATAGACCAAAAAAGATGTTCAAAATGTAAAAAGTGCATCACACTCTCTTTTTGTCGAGCAATTATAGAAATGAATGGAGTAATTACAATCAATAGTGAGATTTGTGAAGGATGCGGTTTGTGTGTTTCGTGTTGTAATGAGAATGCCATATTCGTTATAGAAAGAGATTGATATGATAATAAGGGAAATTCAATCAAAATCGATTATTACAAAAAGCGAATTACCAGAATCAGAATACTGCTTAAATCCATATATTGGTTGCAGTCACGGTTGTATTTATTGCTATGCTCGATTTATGAAAAGGTTCACAGGGCATAGTGAACCTTGGGGGGATTTTGTTGATATAAAAATGAACGCGCCAGAATTGGCAAGAAATTCAGTGAAAAAGATAAAAAAGGCTGGAGGGGTTGTATTAATAGGCAGTGTTACAGATGCATATCAACCAATTGAGAAGAAGTACCAATTGACTAGAAATGTATTGATAGAGCTTCTAAAAGAGGATATACCAATCTCAATACTTACAAAATCGGCTTTGGTAACAAGAGATATTGATTTATTATCCCAGTTTTCATGCTGCTCCGTTGGATTAACAATCACAACAACAGATGAGAAAATTAGTCAAATATTCGAACCAGGAGCTTCATCAACAGAAAAAAGAATTGAAGCTTTAGAAACACTGCATTCTTCAAAAATTAATACATATATTTTTATTGGCCCAATACTTCCAATTTACACAAATTTGTCAGATATATTTTTCAAGACAAATAAATTTATTGATTCCGTTTGGGGTGAAAAATTGAATACAAAATATGGTGCTTTATCAAGAATGGAAAGTACATTAATAAAAAATAAAATTGACTCAGTTGATAAATTTTCATGTTTAGCAAATGATAAAGATTTTTGGATTTCAATAAGAAAAGAATTTTTTAATTTGGCATCAAAATACAATCTTCATGTCACTGGTTTTTATGATCATTAACGAAATTAAATATGGGGACATTTATTTATTTTGCACTAAACCTTATTAGTGGATTTATTGAATTAGGTCCAATTTTTTGGGGCCTAGAATTCCACTTTCCAATTTTTTTAATTCTATTATTCCCTTTTATTTACCAAATTACTTCTTTAATTACGGTTTATTGGGATATAAATATAAAATATTCACTTTATTTATTGTTTTTTGGGATTCTTTTATATTTTCTCGGGAAAGATTTTTTATCAATCCAATTAATAATCTATTTCGTCATCTGTCTTGCCAACCAAATATCCAGAGATAAATTAAAAAAGATTTCAAAAATTAGTACATTTAATAAAAGAGCGACGAGAATAATTGGTTTTATAATTGCCCCTTTCTTTAAAATGGATTCATTAATTATTTTTTTAGCAATTCACCTTTTGCTAATCATGCAAATCCATTCCTCTCAAAAGAAAACCAAGATAATTCGCCTAAATAAACTGAAACAATCCCCCATTAGCTTAGTAATGCTAATTCATCAGTCTCATTATTTCTCTTATTCATACATAATGCCTATCTTCTTCATACGAATGCTAAATATTCGATTTGAATTCGTCGGTTTTTTTTTCACAACCGGATGGATCAGTTATTTATTTTCCCAAAAACTTTTTTCAAGATTTAACAATTATTTTGTATTTATTCTTGGGCATATATTGATTTCACTCAGTCTTTTATTAATTTACTTCTCAATACATTCAATATTTTTTTCTGGCTTAGGTTGGTTCTTAACAGGTCTGGGAGGGGGAACAGTATATTGTTTGAGGGAAATTAATAATAAAGCAAAAGAAATACAAGATTTGGATTTTTGGGAAAATCTTGGCCATGTTTGTGGCATTATTATTTGCATTTCCTTTATATTGTTATCATCCTCAATTAGATCAATCTTTCTTCTCAGCGCAGTTATTGCACTAATAACATGGGTTACATTTTATTTTTTTATCTTCCAGAAACAATCTAAATAAACAACAATTCAATAATATTTACATAGAGATGTATATCCAGAATCTTCAATATAATGATGCATAGATTCAGAATGGTCACTTACTTTTATTAAGTGCTATAGAATCAAAATATGGCTTCTAAGATATATTTTTCCTTAAACGCAATTATTAATAAATCTTCATATGGAATCAGACTTATTATCTTTTCAACATAAGGTTTTGTATCATTCGAAACATTGTCTCCAACCGCTACAAAAGAAAGAAAATCGATAATAAAGAAAGGAATCAGATTAACGAATCCAAACGATTTCGGAAGTTCTATTGTCCTAGAAATTGATAGTCTACTCCATATTTCATCATCAAATACAATAATTGACTCCTCAAATATAGCAGAAAAACACTGCTATTCTCTTTGTATAACTTGTTTCTCAATAGTCTCGTTAAAGATTTTGTCTTATATTTCATTAATTATTCAAAATGTCGAGAACTTCTTACTAAAATAGTATTTGTAGTTAGTGTAAAAACAATTACCAAAAAAGGTTTATAAAAACCTAGCACGAACAACTAAGATGATTTTAGTGAACTGGGGATTGAATAAACTGCACTTAGTACAACAGAAGGTATTAAAACAGTTTGTTTAAAAAAATATAATAACTGCAAGATTTTCCAGTTTAAAAAACCTTAGTCTAATTCAACTATTATTAATGGTTGAAATTCAGAAAATTTCCTGCAAGAATGCTAGCATAAGTTATGAAAGAGAGACCTCAATTTGAAGTTAGAGGACAGTTAATTGAGGTTAATAATCCCCAGCCGGAAGTCAGAAAAAATGCAGAAAACGCCAAAGATTGGGCATATACCAATGAGGCAGCTTATCTCTACCGTATGGCGGTTTTGTTTAAAGACCGGTTTTTAGATCCGATTTTATTAACTGATCGGCGTAGATTGCCTGATCCGGTCATCTCCTTTGCTAATTTGAGAAATAAGAATACACTGGCAGCTTACACTCTGGTGCGTAATCCACAGGGCCTTTTATTCGAAATTACCATGAACAATGTGCATTATACTGATGATGAACAGAGTGGGAAAAAGGTTAAATTTTGGAGTTTTGGTAAATGGGCGCAGCTTGAGACTTTGTTGCATGAACAGGTTCACCTCTGGCAGCAAAACTTTGGAGCTGATCCAGTTAGACCCGGCCAAGTTTATCACAACAAAGAATTTATCAATAAATGTGAGAGTCTAGGGCTGCACCCCATGCTCGGAGCGGGCTGCCACACCCGCCTGGCGGATGGTAACTTTGCCATTTTGATGAAGGAACTTGGTGTCGAACCACCGAACCTCGGTGAAAAAATGTGTGACCTGGATATTGATTGGTTCAAATGGTTTCTCGATTCCCTGGGTAAGGGGAGAAAAGGAACCTCAACCTTGCACAAATGGACTTGCCCGGAATGCGGCCTCAAAGTGCGTATCGGGATCAAAGGCGACCCGAAAATCCGTCACGATCCCTGTGAGCAAAAAATCGGCCGCCCCGTTTTCTTTGTTAAGGCAGACGGGATGACACATACTATTTATAAGGGCAAAAAATAAATATCAATTCATCCAGTTGTAACAGTCGTAGAGATTCAATCGCTGCACCACAGCCTGGAGTTCTTCATCGGTTATTCCCAAATACCGTCTTGTATATGCAATGCTTTCATGGTTGAGTTTATGCATAATCAAAGCCAGGTCAACTCCGTTCAATCGGGCGTAATAACCCCAGGTTTTTCGTAAGCTATGGATGCCAAATTCACCGGATAAGCCAACGTCCCGGCAAATAGCGGTGATAAGTTTCCAAGCTTGTCCGCGTTTGATTGAGTGAGAACAATCCTCACCTTTAGAGTTAAAGAAAATGTAGTTTTTGTGATTCTTTGCTACCAAGGGATAAACTCCATATATTCTTCCAGGGTCGTGCGAATGCTATCGTTGACAACAACTTTCTGACGTTTACCTCGCTTTTGTTCCTTAATCCAGAAACGCCGTTTTTACTATCCTTGATTATCAAGGAAATGACTGGTCTGAAGTTGCAGTAGATCAGATATCCTTAGGGCTGAGTTTATCCCGACAACGAAAAGAAACAGATTCTGGAAGCGTTTTTAACCTCACAGTAGATTTTTAATCAAGGCGATCTTTTTTCGATCCCGGATAGGTTCGACGTAGTTAATAAAATGTCTTTAAAAATCTCTAATTTTTGTAAACATAATCCCTTCCTGGGACTATTATGTTTGCTAGCAAGTAGATAACACTGGGAAAGGTAGAACACAAGAGCCGATTTGATGGCTAAAATCAATTACCAATGAACACAATAATGATTATGTCTATTACTTTAAAATTAATCTTATAATTCAACTTATACTTATTCTTTAAGTTTTAAGAGGGTAATATAGTGAAGAGACAAGACAGAGAACAAAAAAAACTCTCGCGATCAGAAGAATCTGCTTTTTCTCCTTCTGAATTTATGCGTTATCGACATCCGGATTTGTTTTCGGACTCAATAATTAATCAATCCATAAGCCTTTCAAGTGTAGTATTTGAATATTTCTTAGATACACTGACCAGCCGTAAACAAGAATTGGAATTCGAACATTTCTGTAGAAAATTAGCAGAAAAAGAAATATGTCCCAATTTAATTCCACAAACCGGCCCTATTGGTGGCGGGGATAGTCAAGTTGATGCTGAGACGTACCCGGTATCTGACAAAACAGCTCTCTGCTGGTACGAAGGAATTGGTCGAGATGCAAGTTCAGAACGTTGGGCATTTGCATTTAGCGCAAAAAAGGACTGGAAGCCTAAAGTAGATTCAGATATTGAAAAGATAGTAAATACTAAAAGAAGCTATAAGCTTGCCTACTTTATAACAAATCAATTTATCAAGGACAAAACAAGAGCTGAAGAAGAATTGAACCTAAAAAATAAATACGGTATTGAAGTTCATATTCTGGATCGCAGTTGGATTGTAATGTGTGTTTTTGAACATGATCGCTTATGGTTGGCCATTGAAACTTTAAATATTTCCGGCTATAAAAAAGAGGACATAAAACGGATTGGTCCAAAAGATACTCAAAGGGAAGCTTGGTTAGCTGAATTGGAAGAACAGATTAATAACCCTGACCGATATCCTGGGGTCGAGTATCAAAAAGTTGAGGATTGTTATGTGGCGGCTCTACTTGCGCGCGAACTAGAGCTTCCTCGTGTTGATGTCGAGGGGAGGTTTCAGAGGGCAATAGATAATGCTGAACGAGTGAATATAAAACAGCAAAAGTTACAAATAATTTACAACTACACATGGACTGAATATTGGTGGTTTGAGGATTATGAATCCTTTAATTATCTATATAACAAGGTTGAGGAATTAGCTATTGGAAGTACACAAACTGATGATATTGAGCTTCTAGCTAACCTCTGGGAAATTCTTAATACAGCTGTTCAAAAAGGGAGCATTAAAGCAGAGGATGCGGATTTACCCAAGAGAGTTCGAATAATAAAAGAAGAATTGAATCGTTTAGCCAACGATGAACAAAGGCCTAATAATGCTCTGCAAGCTCAAACAAACTTGCTTTTTCTTGACCTAACTGAGGCGTTATTCCAAAAAAAATCGACTGATCTAATATTGGATAACTTAAAGGAAATTTTCAGAAAATCTGAAGGGTTATCTGAATATCCAATTTCAACTACAGTAAAGATCATTCAAGAATTAGGTGATCTTTTCCCTAATTCTCCAAAATATGATGAGCTTTTGGATGTTGTCATTGATGTAACTGAGAAACGAACAAGTGAAGGGCAAGTAGGATTAGTTTTACTCGAACGGGGGAAACAACAAATTCGTTCGAAGAAATATTATGAAGCAATCAAGTATATTGGACGCGCTCAATTTAAACTTGCAAAAGATGAATACGAGTCTGAATGGATTACGTCAATAGTTCTTTGTGGAATAGCATATGAAGAAGTTGGCTTGTTCTGGGCAGCTCGTGCTAACTTGCTTATGGCAACCAGCCAGGCATTTACTGATTTTTCAAAAACAGGAAATCTCAAAACACCAACGCTGCGCTATTTACAAAGATTAGCCTGGTTGGAAATTAAACTGGGCCGTTTTCCATGCGTTTTATCCTGGATAGAATTATCGTCTCTGGTCTTTAATATGTTGGTGCTCGATGATGATTACCAAAAAGAATATCAGGACGAAAGAACCACTGAAGATCAGATACTAGCAATCTTGTTGATTAAGACGGATTTTTTCGATTTAAAATTATTGGATTTTCTTCCTTCCATTCTCGAGAAGATGGGATTTCATGCTTCATGGATGACACTCCTTTATGCTCTCGGATATGAAGATCTACTTCGAAATGAAAAGGTGATTCCCCAGGAAGAGGATTCTGATTCTGTCCGTAACCTATTTGATAAACTTTATGAGCAACCTGTATGTAAAGAATTACCATATAAACCCGATTATTTATCTAATTCTAAGGTGAAACTTGTTTCCCCTGTTCTGGGTTGTAAAGTAAACATCACAACTCCAAACGATAACGCCGTTCTATTTTTAGCCGAAAATATTATTGGCGCTTTAGAAGCTTTTTTAGCGACAAGTTTCGATAGTGATTTGATGCCCTATCACTCAGAATTAGATATTTATATAGAGACATCAGATTTTATGTCCGGTCTTCCTGAATACTCGATTAATAAGTGTCGACAAGGCGAAATAGTAATTCGCTGTCCCAAAGTAATCCGAAAAACCAATTCTGTTGAGCGCATGGCCTATCGTGATTGGTTACAAAAATTAATTGTCGATATTGCTTGCCAGATTGTTGTTATTCCGAATGTTGATTCATTCATTGATCAAGTAGTTAAAAATGAGCGCAGCTTTGACCGTGCTATTTTATTCTCTGATATTGAGTTTTCAATTTCCAACATTCTAGGCGAAAATCCTAAGATCCGTCTTTCGGACTGGAAAAAGGGCGAAAAAGAAGAATTGTTTCCTCTTAGACGAGAAACCCCATGGGATAATGGCCTTCAAAGGAAAAATAATAGAACGGAAAAAATACATGTTAAACCGGAGGAGGGTGAAATGCCCGAATTCCAGTTCGATATGGATCAATTGAGTCATAAAGATCGTAAGGTGATATCCTTGATCAATATTCCTCTATGGGATCAGGCAAAATGGATAGGGATGGGTTTTGTGTGCTTTGGCAATGAAGTTCCAATATTAGCCCTAAGCTTTTCGAATCCAGATGCCGCAAATAAAATATTTTCAGAGTGGCAAGAAAAGCTTGGCGATATTGATGAAAAGAATAAGCTTCGAGTAGCAATTATTACGGGAATTAACAAAAATCTGCCATATAACTACAGGGTTTTGATCTCAACTAACATAGCAGACGATGATTTTGAGGATCATAAAATCTTCCTACAAACTTCGCGAAGTAATGAAATGTTTCCACAATCTCCAACAAATTTGAATAATTTTTTATCAGAGTATAAAAGGGCTGGCAGGTTTGTTTTGATCCCGTCCTTAATGAATGTTGAAAAAAATATGCCTGAATCAATTGGAACTTACGCATTAGGGAAATACGATTTAGTGGTTAGACCAGCTTGGGAGATTGGCCCAAATGATCCCGATGTTGTGGCAATCCAAAAGGGAGACGATCCATTGATTCCAGAAAGTGTAAACGATGCTCCAGTCATTCGTGCATTAAAAAGATTTGAAAACCGCAAAAACAGTAAAAGACACAAGTAAGTTAAGAAGGCTTTAATAATTGGATAACCTTTTTTGTAAGGTTATCTCCCGATTTTTGATAAAAATTATTATCGATGCAAAATTCTTCGTCACGAGTTACGCTGGTTTAAAGCCTTAAGAAGTATCTTATGTTTTTACGATTCTGTATCGCCATGTGAGTTTACTCCTCGGATAGGAATCGTAAAGCCACTGATTTTTATTTCTAAAATCCTAATAAACAAACCCTAACAAATATCCCGATTAAGTCAACAATTTAGAGATATAAATCACCCTATAAAGTTTTGTTCATTTTATGAATTTATAGGCTGCTGTGTTGATTTCGTTAAACCTAGTTTTTGTGTTATAGAGGGCAGCGTTGATGGTTGAGATTGAAACAATGTCGCAAAACGAAGCTTGTGCGACATAAATTAGTAAGATTGGGGTTGGCCAATTCTCACATGTAAGTCTTGTAATAATCTATAACAAAGG
Source organism: Patescibacteria group bacterium (assembly GCA_018813295.1). Classification (GTDB taxonomy): domain Bacteria; phylum Patescibacteriota; class Gracilibacteria; order UM-FILTER-43-11; family UM-FILTER-43-11; genus JAHJBZ01. The sequence goes on from JAHJBZ010000009.1 coordinate 10,541, forward strand.
ATAGTTTAAAAGAGAAAAGGACGAGAAAATGATAGAGGTATGTCTTAATTTGGGTCTGGTTGATTCAAGAACGATTATCGGTTAATTCAGTTTTAAAAACCCATCTTCGATACCTGTTTTTGAACACTGAGATTGAATAATGGTAAATATTCCAACAATTTTTCTCTATCCAGTGAGTCCAGATACCATTCCGAATAATTTCCGGCTCTCTTGCCTAAAACCATTAAATAGATTTGATCCAGAAAAGCTTTTTCCGGTTGAGCCAGATATGCTCCGTTAATCAAGTCATAACCGAAAAATAATTTTGGATTCAATTGGGAATACTCACATTCAATTCCAGCCAGGGTAATTTTTTTGGAGTGGCGGGTAGTAGCTAAAGTCAATCCATATAATCCCTGATTAGTAATGCCATATTTTGACAAAGCGCTTTCAAAACTGACGTAACTAGGGTAATAGAGTTGAGTAGCAACTTTTTCGATATCCAGATTTTCCCGTTTTAGGGTATAGATGCTGCGGGTAATTTGAATTAATACCCCGGCGTCGAGCATTCTTTTAACGGAAATTTTGAGATGTGCTTCTTCTGGGAACAGTTTTTGGAGGTCTTTAATACTAAAGACATCTTTTCCCAAAGCTTCTATTTTTTGGACTAACTGCTGGCGTTTCATTTTTTAAATAACTCGATAACTTTCCGATAATTCTTGGGGAGAAAATGATTCAGACTATCCATTAATTCTTTTTGATCATATTTATAAATTTCCTTGATCACCAAGTTTTGACCTAATTTTTGGCTGATATACCAGGCGTCAAATAAATCTCGGGGTTCCCGCCGTTCCTGATTCTCAAGAATCCGGATTTTATCTTTTAAAATCGACTGCAATGTATAAACCCGACCGATCACTTCCAGATTATTGAAGGGACTTTTGATTAAGGTAACCGTATGTTCGAAATCCCGGGTTTTTTTGTTGACCTCAACCTTAATACCAATAGGGATAGACCGGTAGTCTACATGGATGATGACTTTGGCATATAGAGTGTGATACTTATCGTGAATATCCTTGACGACAGCACCGGGGATGACCTTTTCAATTTTACTGAGCGACTGGTTAAAATCAGAAAAAGCCACTTCACCCAACAAAGAGAAATCCAAATCTTCAGAGAACCTGACCGAGTTATATGCCAATCTCAGAGCAGTTCCACCTTTAAAAACCAGTTTGTTTTCAAAAGGAGCATTAAATAAAATATCCAGCAGATACATTTGACAATGTTCCTTGAGAATATTATCAACGGTAGTTTGCTGCTCCAAAGCAAATTTTTGAGCTTGATCTTGTGTCAACATAGTATACATTAATGTATACCAACCTTACACTGTTGTCAAGTAATTCGTTAATTTCTGCATTTTACAATAGGTACTGGAACATATATTTAAGTATCCATGCCTCGGTGGACAACAGGACAATTTGCCTGAACCTGTATCCACCGCTTCTATCGGGCATTCTCAAGAAACTACACAACCCCTCTTGCCGCAGGGCATGTTGCGTGAGGCATGGCTTCTAAAAAGAATATCACTTCCCTTACTTCATGGTGAAAAAAGCGCTATTGGCTGTTCGCGATCTGCCTGGTGCCAAATTGGAGAAGTCAAGACATTTTGTTCCCGTACCTGGTCAAAGGTGGTGAACAGAAACAAACGTGCTCCGGCTCCAATAGACTGGCGGGTTTGAGCCAAAAGATTTTTCATACGTATCAGACCGGTAGTCACCACCAGCCAACGTCCGGAGTTATAACCAAAGCGGTTTTTAAAAACGGTACTTTTGATGTAAACCGCCCCAGGTACGGTTTTTTCCCTCCCAAAACTGGGATTGTCGTGAGTAGAGTTATCCAACTCAAACAGGAAACGAGCGCGTGCCGGTGAACCGTCGATTTGCCGCCGTTGATCTGTAATCACAAAGTAACTATCTGGGCAGACACCCTTTTTTACGAGGTGCAGCCTGCCTTCCCGGTCTTTGGTCTCGTATTCAACCACATCCATGTTGCAATGCAGCACCCGCTCGTGTATCCATTCTTCCAAAGCCAGGTGGGGCAAAGCCTGCAGGCTCTTTTCCACCGCCAGACGGAAATCGACAATCGCAAGGTCGTGCTCAAGCTGCATCCAACGCGGCTCCCGCAGCCAGCGAAAGCCTGCCTCGCGCAGCCGGTTTTCCAGCAAGCGCATCTGGTTCTCACCTTGGTTGGCTGGTGCAGGGATGGACGTTCCTGTCTGGCCTGCCAACCAGAGTATGCCCTTCCAATTAAGCCAGAGGATCGGCTCGGGCAGCGGTTTACTGCGCCAGGCATTGCGATCCGGCCAGGTGATCAAGCCATTATGAAATAACTTGGCCAGACGTTTTTCCATGGCTCGCTGGCTTTTATCTGCCCAAAAGAGCTCTTTCAACTGCCGCTTTGCCAGCAGCCCACCATAGTCCATTATTACCTGTAAAATCTCCCCATCCCGATCCTGAAAACGCATGGGTAACAGCAGGTTGTCTGTTTTTGAACCGGACGCATTGACCATATTATCCTTCTTCTTCCTTTTATATAAATATTTTCCCAGTGGTTTAGAGTCCCCAGAAGGGGGCATCTCCGGTTTCAGTTCCATTGGAGTAAGGATAGTTTCCAGAATCACGCGGCGCATAGGTGTTATTTTGGGAAGCCCCTTTTTGAGCGTCCGATTTCAGTCTACCATAGCGCCTACCCGCTGCATTATAAAGATCCTCCACCTTACTTTTAAAAGCCGGTGTAGTGGGTGGGTCGGGAATGTAAAAAGCTTTCTGTCTGACCGGATTTTCCCACGAACGGCAGTGTACCCAGAAATGGCGCGCTGGAAGCTGTGTCAGCAATTTGGCCAGCCCCTCCCAACCCAATTCTTCCTGATGGTCTTCAACCGACAGGAAGGGTAGCCTGCCAGCATGTTTCAATTTGAGTTCGTGTTTATCGGAAGCCATAAAATCCGATGCAGGAAAAATATCCTTCGCCAGGTGGACGGCGTCATGATAACCGACCCGAAAACAAGCTATTGTCCCGGTCGTGTTCAAAACGGCACTGCGCAACTGGGGTGGGATTTGATCCAAAAATTGGTGTGCCAGGGTCAGCGAGAGGGCATATTTGCGCGATTCACACAGGATGTCTTCGATGTTATCGGTAGTGTAATTTTGGAATTCATCCAGGTAAAGATAGAAAGGTTCACGCTTAATGGTGTCCGATCTGGAAAGAGCTGCCTTCTGAATTTGCGCCACGATAAAAGCGCCCAGCAAGGCGCTGATCCCCTCCCCCAGGATACCCTTGGGGATATTCGCTAAAAAGATCAAGCGGTTGTCTAATACCTGGCGAAAGTTAAAACGCGGTTTACCGGAAAACATCAGGCGCATATCCGGGTCGAAGATCAAGTTGCCAATCTTGTTCAAGACCGGCGTGATCCACTGGTGCACTGCCGATGGGGTTTGCGGAAACTCGTGCAGGAAATAAGCCTGGATACTGGCATGCCCCAGCCTGGGCAGCAACCCTTCACGATAATCGCTGTCCGATAAAAAACGGGGTAGGTCAAGCAGCGACAATTTCAGCAAGGACAGCGCCAGGAACGAATTGGTCAGCAGCCAGACCAGACGGGGGGCGGTGATCGAATCGATTCCCCAGATTTTGACGACAATATCGGTCATAAACAATGACACGCGTTCGGGTGACAAGCCTTCAATGGATGCCAACGGGTTAAAGGTCAATGTCCATAAAGGGTGGCAGGGATCGAGCAAAATGACCCGTTCCCAGGTTTGTGGTTGGGTCGCCAGGTAAGCTACCATGTGTTTGAACAAATCGCCATGCGGATCGATCACCCCCACCCCATGCCCCAAGCTGATATCCTGCCTGATCCAGGATTCCAATGCCCGCGACTTGCCCGTTCCCGGCTGTCCGATGACATAAGTATGGGTTGAGCGTTGGGTTTCGTTCAGAATGGTGGAAGGATGAACAGGGTTTGGCCAATCATAAAATGGTCTCATTCGAAGTTCGCTCCCATGCGAAATCCCTCGGCTGCCGCATGATCTACCTCGCCCCAAACCAAGCCCACTACCAGCCCATGCAGGAAACACAGCCCTACCGTCCAGGTTGATATCGGCAATCCCAATATCCAGAGGATCAATAATCCCAGGATCAGCGACAAGATGATAGTAGCGAGAATGCGCAAAGACCCCTCCAGGATGTAAAGACCCCAGTGGTTTTGAAAGAAGGGTGCCACCTGGCCCAGGATCAGTTGATAGAATTTGAAAGACCACCCCATAAACTCATATAGCAGCGCCCGCGCCGATTTTAAAAACGAGGGGAAAAGGCGCAACGCCCCTGCCAGGGCTAACAGGAACAGGTTAATTGAGAAAAAGAAAATCAAAATCAAGATATTGGCAAACATTACAGACCTCCGTGGTTGTTGAATGTATCCCCTATTGCTAAGGCAGGGGGCGTTCCAGCCAGCGGTCTATCTCGATCCAACAGCCATCATCCATCACGGCCACCACAATCGGGTCAAGCGCCAGCAGACCTAGAAACAGCATCGGAAAGATGGTTGTTGCCAATACTCCCAGCATGGCTGCCAAACCCTCCGCCAGACCGGTGAGTGACGATAATCCGGTTGGCACACCTGGTTGTGGAACCGCCGGAGCGGGCCACTCGAAAGATTGTTGCGCCTGTTGAGGAGCAGATAGAGACATCGGCGCTTCATGTACCACCACAAAACCCCGGGGACGCAGCCCGGCAGCGAAAATGGTTTGGATACGTTCCAGCGTGCGTCCGGGGATCGGACTGTTATCTTCGTGAGCCGGAACAATTAGCCATTTTTCCAGGCGCACCGGTTTTTCGGGAAGATCGGCATACCCCAGAATATGGAAACCCCAACCGTTGTGCCGTCCCAGGCTCAACATTTGTTGCACGGGTGGATCCACTCGGGTAGATAACGTTTGTGTGTTTTTTATAAAAAGAGAACGGGTATTCATAGTAAACCTCCGATTAGAGTTTTTCCAAACGATGCAGCCAACCCACCAGGATGGTCAAAGCGTTCCGCCAACCGTAACTGGCCGCCCAGACTACCCCGGCAATCGGCAGCAGCAACAGGAAAAACAGGAAAGTAGACGGGATGATAAACCAAGCCAGCGAGAAAACAGCCAGGCTGATAGCAACCACTGCCAGGCGCGGGTTTAGAAACCAAGCCTGGCGCTCAAAACGAAGATTGTGGAAATGATCAGATTTGTCCATAAGATGCTCCTTTTTTTATATAAAATCCTTTTTTCGGCTATAATTTTTCAAAGCCCTGTTTTTGGGGGTAATCCAGAAAACCCATCTAATTTATACAAAAATATGTTCCAAAAGAATGCCGTCCTATGGATATACCCAGGTATAGGGCAATTTATTTAATGTTTTTCGGAATTTAATTGGAAGGGGTATCTAGAAAATATTAAAAAGGTGGAAAATGTCTGCTGAAGAATTAAAAAAGCTTGCCTCACTCAGTAAAAGAGAGCGTGAAGTACTCTGGCTAGTATGCGAGGGTCATTCGTACGAAGAGATCAGCCAGAAATTGTATATCAGCATCCCTACGGTTAAGGCCAATATGGGGCGCGTATATGTCAAACTTGGACTGGATCAGCTTCAAAAATCGGAACGAATCCGGGTCATTCACCAGGTTTACTGGCCGTTATTAAAAGACGCTGAATTATCATCTGAAGCGCCACAGGCAGAAACTCCTATACCGGTGCCGGAACCTGTAGCCCAAATGGTCGATGATGATGAACACTCAATTATCCCCTACCGGCCGGAGCCACCCGATATCATCGAAATTCGAACACCCAAGAGAGCTTCCCCAAGACCTTCATTATGGCGGTTTGTGATAATCTTGATTCTTGGTCTGGGAGTTATCGCCGTTGCTTATTTTGCCTTTTTTATGAATCGGGATCAATCGCAGTTGGGGCAGGAATTAACCGCAGCCGTGGCCCAATTGACCGAGGTCGCTTTAGCCCAAGCCGATCAGCCTATGGTGGCAGCGGCTCCCACCCAGGTTGTTGTGCAACCCACTGCTGAACCAAGCATACAGCCTGCCGCTATGGTTATCACTGCCACACCGCCACCGCCAACCGCCATTCCAGCGACTCCTGCGCCGACGTTCACTCCGGCTCCATCAATTCCTCTTCCTTTCTCAGACAGTTTCGATAACGAACCCAGTTCCCAATGGCAGGTATTCAGCGGAAATTGGATCACGATAGACGGGGGATATACCACGGCTGAATACCATAATGGTTGGGCCTTGTCTGCATTGGATGATCCCACTTGGAAGAATTATCGCCTCCAGGTCGATATCAACGTTCCTCACATGTACGCCGCTAGCCAGGGTCAGCTTGGAATTATGGTGCGAACTTCATCCGATCAACCAAAATACCTTGGCTTCACTGTTGACGGACTTTCACGGGGAAGCTGGTCATACGTCACCGTTGACGAATCGTCTCCCGACCCGATTGCCGGTTTTGGTAAATTCGAAGTACCTCCCCAATTCCTCCTGGAAATCGAAGTCCGTGGCAATCAATTTGTGGCCAAGGTCAATGGGCAGGAAATTCAGAGTTTATCCATATCCGGGTACGAGAGCGGCGGCATTGCATTAGGCGTGACTTGCATAACGAACCAGGGCTGCCCCGGTTTTGACAATCTCAAGATCGAGCCTTTGCCGTAATCATCATCATAAACATGCAAGCTTGGAAAGATTAACAGGCGTTTGATAAAAATGCAGGCCGCGGCCAGCGGCCTACCTTATTGCGGTGCGTGACAAAGGGCCGGGGAGATGGCACGCACCGCAAGCGTGTCGGCGACGCAGACGCCGACCAACACGACCGGTAGCGAGGGCTTTGGCCCCGCAGGGGCGATAGCCCGACGCGACGCGGACTGTACTGTGAAGCGAAGCGTAACAGGCAGGCCGCAGGGAGTGTTGGTCGGGGTCGATACCCGGCGTTCTTCCGAGGACAAGCCCGACACGCACGGCTTGATGAGCGGGGGGTCTGGCCAGTTCGATCTGTTTTGAGACGGTTTATGGACGAAAAACAGTTCGAAAAGCCATGGCCTCTCCGAGTCAAGGCGTTTTCTCCCGGCTCAAGCCAAGGGCTCGATGCCTGTAGGCTTGAGAAGATGGTCGCAGCCAACGAACAGGTCAGCGAACAAGTTTACGAATCAAGTATCTTTCCTGATAGGTGTCATATACCCAGGTATATATCCGTTTATACATGATTTAATAATAAGGGGAGTTTAAATCTTGGTAAATAATTGTTAATTAATTATTCCTCTTGCCAATCACTCAGCACTCTCATCAGCTTTCCAGGCAGGTTGAAAATTAATCCTGGCTGATAATTTATTTTCACCGCCGGAGTGGTATTGTTTTGCATTTTATCCGTAAAGCTTCTAGCCAATCTAATATTAGCTCTAGAATATAACATCCCATTAATTACCAATTGATTTGTCGAGTTTCCTAAAGCTTCAATTCCTCCATCAGCAACATAAATTCCATCAATCCGAGACACTGATTCGGCAATACTAATTTTCCCTTTTACCACTACTATCATTGTTTTACCCGAATCCAAGGCAAAATCACTATCGATATTCAAATTACCGTTAACAAAATAAACTCCTTCACTTGGTTTACCGCTCCAATCAGTTCCAGTTACCCCCACTCCATTATTAATCAAAAAATTATTATAAAAATACTGATAACCATAACTATTGGAATCATTCGTATTTCGATCTATCCACCAATTATTAGGCAACCCAAAACCACTATCATCATTAAAACCATTAATGTTTCTGTAATTAACAAAAGATACCAAACCATTGTCAGCATTTATTCCGGAAATACTTAAAGCTCGCAAAGCACTATCCACTGTTATCGGTACTCCACTGTCAATCCCGATTTTAGCCTTCACCCCCGCTCCACTTACTTGAAACCAAGCTTCCTGATCTTTGATAAAGGAAAAATCTACTTGTGCTCCGGGATCAACTTCGTAAGCAGATACATTATTCTGTAAATTAAATTGACTTTCGCTGGGGCACAGTGTTGCTCCCGTCCCCAAATCTATTAATCTGGTCATCCGCCCTGTTCCCGAAATTGTCCCATCGGGATTAGCCATATCACCACCATTAAAAATGGGTAAATAAGTTCTCCCATAGGTAATCTTTGTCGGCCCATAATTGGCTGGTAAACTAGTACTCATACTCACATCACTGTCACCACTAACGTCTTTAAACACCAAACTAGAAAAATCCAAATTAGCATCTACCGGTGTCATAAAACCAAGCTCATTACAAGCTTGACCACCAGTACCATCATAAAGTGATCCTGAAACCGGTACCTGACAATCCCAAACTTTTAAATCTCCAAAAACATTATTAACACTTGTTCCATAAGAATTACTAACACTTACCGACAAAGGGAAAACCCCACTATTATTACTAGCCGCTCCAAAATCTACTGTAGCTACTAACGTGCCTCCTATTCCTGAACCTGATAATTTACTCATCGCATAATTATTGCCATGCCAATTTAAGGTAGCTCCACTGATTTCTGCCCATCCTCCTGGGCTATTAACACTAGCTTCAAATATTATTCTCCGATCATTACTACTATCAACAAAAACCGGTTGACAAATATTGTTTCTATTTCCGCTTTCAGGCGGCACTACTATTCCATCAGCGTTTTTTAATGTTAATAAGGAATTGCTGACTATAAAATAACCATTAGCTGAAGTTAGACCTACATCAATAGTGCAAGTACTATTGACCGCCTCAACATACCAATGGTAAAGCCCTGGAGTGTAACCAGAACTACCCACACCAGTAGTTCCCACTGCCCCACTCCACACTATTGCTCCATCACTATCATTAACATAAACCTGATAATAATCTGTCAAATCACTATTGGAAGACCACAATAGGTCTATCACTGAATTTGTCCCAGTGAGACTATATGAGCTTGGATTAGTTATCGTTCCATCTGGAACCACTAAGGTTGGTGCTTCTGGTGTTCCAGCATCAGCAGTACCGCAAGTGCCACAATCCGACGCCTGACCACATTGAGGTGAACAAGTATCACATTCTCGACAAGGACAGGGATCTCCACAACCATCATTTATAGTTCCACAAACACTTGATGGACAAGATGGAGTACATCCTCCATCACCATCCCCCGGGTCACTACCACTCCCATTCGGACAACAATAATTATCACTCGTTCTATTACAGCCATGAGTAGTAGGAGGACAGACTATTTCATCTTGATCACCTTCTGGACAATGACACCAAGTAGAGGAATGCCAACAAGACCTACATGTCCCATCATAGTTAATTCCACAATCCCTACAACTAGTCTCCCAACCACTCCAAGAATCCCGATAACAGTCACTAGGACAATCTAAAGCCCCAAAAACTGGCTCAACTGCTGCCAACAAACTTAAAAGTAATACAATGGGAAATACTATCTTTGGCATTTTTTGGTTAAAAGGCCCGGCTTAAAATCCCAGGCTTGGGATGCCCATGCTTCTCTAACCAGTCCTTTATCATCTTCATAATATTTAACTATTACATGATCCCCTTGTTTTAATTTTTGTTGCCACACGCTTATGTTAAAATAAACATCCCTAGCTGTCGAAACATTTTTATGCTGTTCCGATCGTCTAAGATTTTCTTCACCACAATCATCATAAAAATAAAAAACACTCAGATAGTCAGCCCGACGAAAATACCTTGGGCCTTTATTTCCAAAAACCCACAATCCCCGTTTATCTGCTCCAATAAAAACCCCACCATATTTGTTCTCGGCTGAATCCCCAAAAACTTCTTTCTTTAGCTTTGTTTTTTCTTCCCCCGTCTTTTGGCTGACTAGGTCAGCCATTTCCAAATAGTACCGGCCGCCTCCATATTGATAAAGCCCAAAAAACACTAATAATAACAAAACTACCACAGTTATGATTGCTACAATAAACCCACGCTTCACTATAAAATAGTGACATAGAAATCACAAAACATCAACTATAAACCAGCTGGAGGTCTCATATGTAAATCAAAATCTGAACTAAGCAACGGAATCTTTTCAAGTTCCTTTGGAATCACCCCCGTCTCTTTCCATTCATTAAATAGCTCTTTTCTCTTCCCGTTTTCTTGATTTTTCGTGTCATTTACTATCTCCGTAATGAAGGTTCCTTGAGAATTAGGATCAAGAAAATAAATGTTTTGCTCAGAAATTTCGCCAATATTATACACCGGAGGCAAATATGGCATTTCATCAAACTTAAATTTATACAACGCTTCAGTATATTCTTCAGCTGTTTTAAAATTACCCTGAAAAAGGTTTGGGGGTTGAATGACTGTATAAGTACCCACACTCCCGTCAGCATTATTGACCGGAAACACTGCTACTACATTATCATAATTAATTGCCGGCGGGTCTGCCTTAAGAGTAAAGAAAAAAGCCTTTCCTATCGGACTAAATGAACTAGTATAAACATATTCCTTTTCCGTACTAGTAGTTGATTCCGTAGCTACTACAGCTGCCCCTGTCCCTTTTGCCATTTCTTCCGAAGATAAAGCATGGATTTTGACATAACTAGTATGTCCGGGATATGAAATCGCTTCCAACCAACTTACCTTCATTGCCTCTGAAGGGAAGGTAAAGTTAGCCTTTACAAAATCCGGTAACCTTTCAAAATCAGCCACAGTGATTGGACAATATTCTGCTTCTTGCCAGGTTCGGCAGATACTTAATCCCTCAAAAGGATCCTCTGTTTCTGTTGGTGCCAGTGTAGCTATTGGCAGTAAGGTCTCGGTGGGAGCTTCTTCTATTGATGGTGTTGATTTTTCATCTGCACTAGGTAGCGGTGCTGCTTCGACTACAGGGGCTTTATTAACACAAGCTGCTGACACACCGGTTAAAGCCGATCCCACTAACAAACCTTTGAATACTTTGGAATTCTTAACCTTGTCCAAAAACTTATCAATTCCAAATGTCTCAAAATATTCCTTACTTGCTTTTTCCATTGTTATACCAACCCTATAATATGATTGAGTAATTATACAATTCTAAATCTAAAAATCAAATGCTATCGTGAATACGATGGCAATCCCCTACTTCGCCTCTGAATTAAATCAAAATTCTTTTCTAATACCAATCCAACTTATAAAGAATCTCCTATTCTTCATCTATCCCCTTTCATTTTAAAACCCAATTCAATTCCCCTGACATGTGCATATTTCTTGATGATTTCGACAAATAATGCTCCCCTGCTCTGCCGGATTTTTCCGGAAAGGGCCACATCCTTGACGCTGGCTAATATCTCAAAAATAACATTCTGTGGAATTTTATCGGCAATTTTTCGGTAGCATCCAAGACTTTTTGAGTCGCCAAGTTTATCGGCTATTTCTTGCGCCACATAATCCCGTTGAGTAACAGATCCGGATTGGTCTAGTTTGTCAGGCTTTTTTAGACCATACTGACTCAAAATATCTCTTAATGATTCAACGGTTCTTTTCTCTTCTTTGTTGGAAATTTGCAAATCTTCGTTAACGTTATTTATTATTTTCTTATTAATACTTAACTTCTTTAATGTTGTCGGGGTATCCCGATGCCGGAGTACCCCGCTGCTGGGGTATCCCGACAACGGCTCATTTGCCTTATTATCGGCATTTTCCAGTCCAAGTATCTCTACAACGGTTCCAGAGGAAAAGGAATTTGTTATGGGGTTTTTGTTCTGTGTCTTTTTTATTAAACCTTCTTTGATCAGCAGATTAATATATTTCCCAGCCGCCTCTCTGGATAATCCGGCGTATGTGCCTACGGTTTTAGTAAAAAAATTGACAGGTCTGCTGTTGAAATCACTTTCAATTTCGCATAATGCCAAATATACCGAACGAATCAACAAAAAGGTCTTTTTATCCTGGCCGTACTTGTCGCGCAGAAAACGCATAACGTTCTTATCCCACCAGGCAATCGGGTTCTTACGAAAAATTCTAACTTGATTATCCATACTCTTATTTGAATGACGTCATGGCGTTATAACGTTATGACTTTTTGACTTTATATACTAACGACTTCTCTCGATTTTGTTTAAAGTCATGAATAATATAAAGAAGCCCTAAACGCGCCACCTCATTCAGGGATGTTTTAACCTTTAAACTCCGTTTGAGATCATTGATCATGTCCTCCGCGGCATAGTTTTCTTCATTGGTTAACCGCAGGGAAGAGTTGTGGGTTTCCGTATTTTCAATGGTGTCTTTCCAAGCTCTACAATTGATTTCATGAAGTGACGACGTCATCACTTCATTATTTACTTCACTCGTTTCTTTGTGAGTTAATGAGACATGCTCTGTATGGGGTGGGTTAACTTGATCACTCTGGACTTTCTTCACCGGATTTCCGGATATGGTTTTCACAGGTGGCTTTGTTTTCCGGATGGTATTTTCAGGTTTAATGATGGGTGGGGGAGTGGTTGGGTGTTTTGAAAAGAATAAAGATGCACCGCCTTCCAACTCATTGGAAATGGCAAGGGTATTAAGCTGTTTTTTACTCATAGAGAAAATAGTTCAAAAATTAATTTCTGATATGCCTGGGCAGCTTTGGATTTAGCATTGAATGTAAAAATATCCTGCTTATTCATGTGGGCGTCGCGGATGTCCACATTGCGCGGTATCACCGTTTTTAGGACATAATCCCGGTAGGTCTGGCGTAATATTTGCAGGGAAGTGGAGGTATTGATCGTCGGATCGCTCATCGTAAATAAAAAGCCCAGAATTTGTAGCGCCGGATTGAAATAGCCTTGCACTTCTCTGATCGTCTTGGAAATCTGCACGATACTGTCCAGTTCAAAATAACCCGGAGCGACTGCAACCAACACCTTGTCTGCTGCTGTAAAAGCATTGATCGTCAGCCAGGACAACGCCGGGGGACAGTCGATAAGAATATAGTCGTATTGGTTTTTAATTTGATCCAGTTCGGTTTTTAAACGAGCTTCGCGGTGGTCAATGGCGGTGGTCAATTCGATATCAGTATTGGAGAGCAAGATATGGGATGGAACAATGCTGAGGCAGGGCAGGGGAGTATCGTGGATAGGAAGGGGCTTTTTTCCCAGAATAGTGGTGTAAATTGTCTGTTCAAAGGTCAGTTTGGGATAATTGGGGAGCAGCACTTTGGAAGCATTAGCTTGAGAGTCGATGTCGATCAACAGTGTCTTTTTATTTTTATGTGCTAAACCTGCTGCCAGCGAAATGGACGTGGTTGTTTTTCCGGTGCCGCCTTTTTGAGATGCAACTGCAATAATCATAACCGTGAACTTGTCCAAAGCCATAACTGGTTCTTTCAACAAGTTGGATAATTCAGGATAGCGGATAGAGCGGGTGATTGTCAATCAGGGAAACGGTTGAAGCTATACATACACAATATTAAAATCTACCCATTGCTACTTTAATAAGGAAGGAGAGATTTAATGTTTGGTGAAGTGGTTGGGTTTAATCAGGATGATGCCATTATAGAGGGTTATACATACAATTCAAACCCTGAGGATCTTCATTAAATCAAGGACATGTTTTATCAAAAGTCCTATTTGGCTTTCTCAGTATATCCTCTAATTTTTTCGACGTATTCTTTAATCACAATCATATGATTTGATACTTGATTATCGGTTTTTGTTTTTATATCCCTAATATAGAAACTCAGTTCAGAACCATAATGCAATGCTTTTTCCAAATCAGAATAATCAGAGACTTTCAATAATGTATGTAAATAATTGCAGATATCGGACAAATCATCAAGTGAATTTTTACCGGAACAAAAATCATCATATGCAAAAATCAGGATTTTATTAATATCGACATAATTTATAGCCGAATTATTATCCTTGCCAATTTTTACTAAATACTCTTTGAAATATTTTGTAAGAAAATCGGTAGAAATACTATTTTTATTATGGGTTTTTTTATTTCTTTCCCTAATATATTTTTGGTAATACCAATCAATATATTTTTCGGTAGTATTTGGATCTCTGGGATTATAGGTATCAGAGTCCATTTCTAGTTCCAGATTATCAATTACAATGTCGATTAACGCTGCCACATATTTCTTTTTAACTGTAATTAAATCCTGAGTGCAGTCACTATATTCACGTATCTTGCTTAAAAAATCGCCGATGCCAATCCGGCATTCAACATAATTAGCGATTATTTCGTTAATCTTGTATTCAATCCCTCGTATATTATGTTTAATTTTGGGTTTCATTATTAAAATAGAAACGCAGGAGTATAAAAAAGGATAACAAAAACAAAGAGCTTGGGTCTGGATCACTCCAGACCCATTTTTATACTCCTGCGACAGTTGATTTAGGAAGATCGATCTATCCGCCTGTCGTTTTGATAATCGTAGTCAAGACGGGAACCATTACCATCTTGCTGGACGTGATGCAAGTTTGAGATGTTTCCATCTCTATCGTAATCATAGGATTCACGATGCTTTACATCACCGTCACGCCAAAATGTTGCGTTGTGACGAGTTCCATCCGGACGTGGATAATCATTAGTGTGTTGACCACCTGGAATGTTCGGCATTCTTGCCTAACCTTTCTTTTTTATTTCTGGTGAGCATATGGCGACATACGCTCGGGTGAATAAGAACTGACTTGTAGTTTTTGCGTATTTGTAGAAAGCTACAAATCCAATTACAAGTTTACGAAAAGATTCTCCTTTCTGGTTTGAAATCAACCGATGTTTTAAAGAACTGTCGTTATTTTTATCGAGCAAATACGATAAACACGACAAACATAGTCTATAATATTTTTTATAAAAATCAAGAATCAAGTAATATATGTAACAAATATGTAAACGCGCCAAGGTCAATATTGGATCGCTATTCCAGATGTCCGAAATCTAAGGGGCGTAGGTGATTGCTTTTTGTAATTTCTGAGCTGTGTCACAATAGTCCTATCGCGCTGGGAACGAATTAGAGGGAATATCTGGATATCTAAAATCCTAGATACATAACTTTTCCTTATTTTTCTTCCATATACGCAGGTTTATTCTCAGGACGGCAGACAGATTATCCTCGTTTCTGTAAGCTATAGACAATCGAATACAGAAAGGACGGTCTGGGATGGAAGAGAAAATTATCCAAACGAACGGAGAAGTTAAACTACTGCGAGCGGGGGAAGTGGCACAAATTCTCAATGTCAGCCGAGCATTTGCTTATCGGTTGATGCAACAGGGAAAAATTCGCACGGTGGCCATTGCCAAATCTCGCCGGGTACGTCCGATAGATTTGCAGGATTTTATCAACCAGAACCTGTCGCCTGTTTGCGATTATTCCCCGATGAAATAGTCATGAACACCGCTCTGCTCTGCTCGTCTTACAGTACAATAATCATGGAAATATTGGACTTTAACAGCTTAATATGGCAGAGCAAAGTCGCCTTTCCTTTTACTTTCAGGAAGGAATAAAGGAAATGGCGAAAAGTATTCGTGGTAGAAATGAAGGTTCGATCTCCAAACGACCCAACGGCAAATGGCGGGCGCAATTATCCCTGAATGGCAAGCGGATCAGTTTTGGATCTAAATCGAAAGAGGAATGCCAGGTCTGGTTGAGAAAAATGCTTAACAATTTGGATCGAGGCATGGACTATGAAGGCGGAAAGACTAACCTCAAAGATTATCTGGCTTTGTGGCTGGAATCCAATCAAACCACATTACGTCCCAAAACTGCTTACCAATATGCCCAGATCATCAGGTTGCATATCATTCCTTACTTGGGGGAGACCATTCTCAAGGATCTTCGCCAGAGCAGGGTGGAGCACTTTTATGGAGAGTTATTAAAAGCTGGAGTGGGTACCCGTACCATTCGGTTGACCCATTCCGTACTCCACCGGGCATTGGAGAAAGCGCTGGGCTATGGTTTGATTCTGAGCAACCCGGCACATGGCGCTGCTTTACCTCGTCGCAGCCAAACAGAAATGTCCGTTCTCGATGAGAGTCAGGTATCTCAGTTTTTAGTTGCTGCTCATGGTAGTCAGCATGAAGCTTTGTATCACTTGGCAGTGACCACCGGTATGCGCCAGGCAGAACTCTTGGGTTTGAAATGGTCTGATTTGCAGTGGAATTCCGGTACGTTACATGTCAGGCGACAGGTTCAGCATGTACCCGGGCAAGGCTGGAGTTTCATCGAACCTAAAACCCGGGCAGGGCGGCGAGCGGTTGAATTAGGTGAAGGCAGTTTGCATGTCTTGCGACTGCACCAGGAGCGTCAGCAGTTGCAGAAGATGATAATGGGGCAACGTTGGAAAGAGAATAATTTAATCTTTCCTTCGTCAGTTGGTACGCCAATGAACCCCAGTAACCTTCGAATAGACTTCAATCGCGTATTAGATCACGCCGGAATCCCCAGAGTTCGTTTTCATGATCTGCGCCACACCGCAGCTTCTCTGATGCTCAATCATGGCATTCCAGTGATCGTTGTCTCCAAAATATTGGGGCATTCCAAACCCAGCGTCACCCTCGATATCTATGGTCACCTTTATCATGAAATGCAGACCGAAGCAGCCCAAATCATGGATCGATTGGTCACACCAATTGAAGTAGATTTGCCCGAAACTGCATCAAACCGGATTCACAACATTCATTGAGATGATCAAACTGCACCCATCAGCACCAAACTGCACCAGAAAAAAAGAACCTGCCCAAAAAGTAGGTTCGATACGCCAGATATGGCGGTTGATAGGGGAGTGTACTCTACATTTGGCGCCCCCGCCGAGATTCGAACTCGGAACCTACTGATTCGAAGTCAGGCGCTCTGTCCATTGAGCTACGGGGGCGTTCCCTGAATTATACCCGAACCCGTTTACCCGTAAATTGTATACACAACCCCCACCGGTGGGTTAACGGAACCTTAAATTTCCATATATATACTTGACAAAGCTGTAAAAGGGTATAAGATATACATCAGGTAAGACTCGATAAAGGCAAACCTGCTGAAAGGCAGGGGCGCAAAGCTCTGGGTCTACGGCTGATGAAAATCAGCTAAGATCGCCAAGCCGCCG
>JAHJBZ010000036.1 GCA_018813295.1 Patescibacteria group bacterium
GCTCGCTGATATTTTTGAAGCTAATGGAGCTAAAGTCACATTTGAAGCCAGCCCGGAGACCATTGAGGCATGTAGCAATTTTGATAACGTACTTCTTGAGCTATACAACAGAGGTCATGGTATAGGTGTGCATGCGGATGCTGGAAATAGCAGCAATCCAAACTATAACCTCAAATTATTTACCGTTGAAATAATGAAAATGAAGGAATATCTGGAAGCTTTAGGCATTCCTGTGCAGCATGTTTCTGGTACTTGTTCGGAATTAGATTGGGCTAAAGCTTCTATTGATGCAGGTTACGTGTTTACAACCGGTGGTGTTGGTTATTGTGCTATGTCTATGCCACAGGATTTGAGACCCGAGATATACTCGGACTGTGCCAATCCTGGTGCATGCCATGGAAATATGCCGCTTGATGCGGAGGACAGAATTAATCCATGGAGAGTTAGCACTGCTATTGGCGACTGGACTATTGATGACCCGAATGGAGAGCTGGTAATTCTTTCTTCAGATAGCGGTATTAAGAATTTATATGAAGAAACTTTAGATCCTTCTCAAACCCATGGAGATATGGAATATGAGGATGAAGATATAGATGTAATGGTTGAAAAAATTGAGGAAGCTATTTCACTTTCTGACAAAAATAAAGTTAATTTCATATATTTCTCACTTAGCATTGGTGCAAAAGATGTTGATACGGAGTGGTATCAGAAAATGTTTGATGCGCTTCAGCCTTATGTAGATGCTGGGCAGCTTGAATACAAGAGTATGAATGAGATGTACGAGGAATATATCCAATTGTAGCTCGAATTGTGGCTCGAATTGTGGACCACAACTGAGCCACGCGAAGCGAAGCAACAACTTGAGCCACAACTGGGAATAAAAAGCTTGTCAAAAATCCACTTTTTCGATAGAATAAGTACGATGCAGAGTCGATAGGACCCTGCTTTTCTTTTAACTAAAAAATCATGAAACCACAATTCTTCGCTGCCATCCATCAAATATGTGATGAAAAAAATATTCCTTATGAACGCGTAATGGATACGGTTAAAGCCGCTCTTGCAACCGCGTACAAAAAGGATTTTGGTAATAAAGAACAAGAAATTGAGATATTACTTCAGGAGGATTCTGATATAGCAACTGTGCTTTTAATTAAGGAAGTTGTTGAAGAAATTGAAAATCCTAATATCGAAATTTCTTTAGCGGAAGCTCAGAAAATGAAAAAAAATGTTGAGGTTGGCGATATTATTAAAATTGACGTAACTCCTTTGGAATATGGGCGTATCGCAGCGCAATCCGCTAAACAGGTTATTTTGCAGAGATTGCAGGAGGCTGAACGCGATGCAACTTATGAAATGTTCAAGAATCGGGAAAATGAAATTATGTCTGCTCAGGTTATGCGTGTTGAAGGTGGCAATGTATATATTCAGATTGAAAAACACAATGTAATGCTTGGGCCTAAAGACCAGATTTCAAGCGAAAAATATTACAATGGCAGACGTATGAAAGTTTATCTTGATAGGGTGGTACATACCAATAAAGGCCCTCAGCTTTCTATTTCCCGAACTCATCCAAATTTGGTTGTGAGACTTCTTGAAATGGAAATTCCAGAAATTGCGGAAGGTGAAGTCGAGATTAAATCTATCGCCCGCGATCCTGGCGTTCGCAGTAAGGTTTCAGTTTGGGCGGAGGATGATAAGATCGACCCTGTTGGTGCCTGTATCGGCCAAAAGGGTGTTCGTATTCAAAGTGTGATGAGTGAGCTTGCTGGAGAGCGCGTAGATATTATTGAATGGACCAAAGATCCGAAAGAATTTATCGCGACCGCACTTCAGCCTGCAAAAATCGCTGAAGTAATTATTGTAAGCGCCGGTGAAGAGCAGGGTGTCCGTAAGCGTGCTGCTGTTTTTGTGGAAGAGGAAGAGCGCCCAATGGCTATCGGTAAACGCGGTCAAAACGTACGCCTCGCATCGGATTTAACCGGTTATGAGCTCGACCTCTATAACCTAGAACAACTTCCTGCATTTAAGGAAAAGCTTAAAGAGCTAAAATCTGACAAAACTACAAGCAGACGTATAGAAGACGCTGATCTTGAAACCGTATCTGCTAAAAAAGAATTGGAAGCTGCTGAGAAATCCATTGAAGAAGAATCTGACGATTCTTCTAAGGCAAAGAAAAAGGCAAAGGCAAGTGAATGGGGTAAGCTAACCAAAGCCGTTATTACTAAATTAGAAGCCGCTGGCTATAACAGTTTGGAAGATTTGAGTGGTATGGATCTAAAGCAGTTACAGGATATTGAGGGTATTGGCAAGGTTAGTGCGGAGAAGATATTGGGGGAAATTTCCTAGTTTAATTTAATAATATCGATTAGTGATTTTATAATTTTGAAGTACTTATAAAATATAAAATCGATATTAAACATTATTAAATCAATAAAAAACCCTTCCAACCGGAAGGGTTTTTAGTGAATGATAAGTAATAGGATTAATTAACGAGCATATAGATACTTGATAGTGCACTGGTATCATCAGCAGTCTCCATGGTTGCCGTATCTACCGCGTCGATATTACCCGCAAATGTATCTACATCCAATGGTGTGAATGTGCCACTCGAAGTATTAACATTGGCCATCTGCCAAGTTTCAACATCTGTTGCTAATACATAGCCATTTAAATCAAGCCCTCTGTTTTCTAAAGGTGCATAGTAATAAGATCCTGTACAAGTTTTACTAGCAATTGTTGTTTTTTGTCCTGAACTTGGTGGTGTTGGCACTGCCCCTCCTTTTAAATAATCTCCTAAATCATCTTCAAAAGCCACTGACTCAGCTCCATCAAGACAATATTCAGTGCCTATAGCTCCTGGATATTGCCCAAAATCATCATAATACGTTTCCAGTGCCTGAGAGATTGTGTTTAGGTCGGCAATTCTTCCTGTATCACGAGCGCGGGCTTGACCGCCTGTTATACGAGGTAAGATTGTACCCATAAGAACACCGAGGATTACGATTACAATCATCAATTCGATAAGTGTAAAACCTCGTCGACAGGCCTTTTTAATTGTTGAATTTTCCATTTTATTTTTGTTTTATATGTTAAACTGATGCCAGATTAACATGTATAAAAAATTTGTGCAAGGTTTTTTTCAAATTGACGAAACGACGACACAACGAAGTTACGAAATGGCAAATGAAAAATTGAAAACTTAAAAATTTGAAAATTATATTTACTCCGACAGAGCTTATGAACAATTTTCAAATTTTCATAATTTTCAAGTTTGCAACGTCGTTAAGCCGCCGCTGTTGCAAGATCGGATGCACTAAGGATTGGCAGCATTACGGAAATAACCAGGAATGCAACTGCTCCACCTATAACAACAAGAATCATCGGTTCGATAAGAGCGGATAAACCTTTAACGGTATCACTGACTTCTTCTTCGTAATAATCTGCAAGCTTGCCGGTGATGCTGTCGATTTGTGCGGTTTGTTCTGCAACACCAACCATACCAACAACCATTGTTGGGAAGTGTTTGGTATCGTCCTTCATATTTTCCGCCATTGTAATACCCTGCTTCACATCATCTGCGATTTGCCTGATACGTCTTTCGTAAACGGGATTACCCACACTGGTTGCTGTGATGTTCAGGGCTTTGATGATTGAAATTCCGCTCGCAATCATTGTACTTAGGCCTCGACAAAAACGTGCTAATGCAACTTTTTTTGAAAGCTTTCCGAAAACCGGGAATTTAAGAACTGCCTTTGCCCAAAGCATTGCTCCTAATTTTGTTTTCTTCCACCATAAGAAAATTCCTATGATGGCTATAATTGCAACAACAAGCCAAAGGGAATTGGAAACTCCCAGGGTGGTGCTTACTAAAAAGTCACTTAGATTGATGAGAGCTACTGTTGATACAGGAAGCTGCCCTCCTAAGCTTTCGAACATTTCTTTAATTCTCGGCATTACGTAAGTCATAACCGCAAAACCAGCGCCAATCATAAGGACGAAAATTACAGCTGGATAAATCATTGCACTTTTGATTTTGGAAACAAGTGCAGCGGATTTTTCGGTTTCGGTAGCA
>JAHJBZ010000001.1 GCA_018813295.1 Patescibacteria group bacterium
CACTTATAATAGGTATTTTTGTAGGAACATATTCTTCAATCTTTATTGCAAGTCCGCTGCTTACAATGTGGCAGGAGAGAACGAGGATTAGATAAAAAATTAATAAATTTTTTCAAACTCGAAACTCGAAATACGAAACTCTAATATTTTAGAATTTAGGGTTTAGAATTTAGAGTTTATTAAATTAATTTGACTTAATCTAAATATTATTATATAATATCAGCCATGTATTTTTTTGAAACAATAAAAATATTATCACGTTATAAACATTACTGATTAATAAATCATGCAACTAAATACAAAGCGAACATTAAAGGTCTTCTGGGATCATTCAAAACAGTACAAGCTGCTGCTTACCGGCATGCTCGTTTCGCTTTTTATGACTGTAAGTGTAGAAATTGTTCATCCATACTTCTACAAGCTGTTTTTTGATGCCCTTGTCTCCGAGGGTGCCGTGTCTGACATTGCAACTACCTTAATACGCATATTGCTTATAATTGTAGGAATCGGTTTATTTCGTTGGACATTCGAGCGAATCAAGCATTTTGCCACTGGATTCTTTGAAATTAAGGTAATGCGAGATCTTGCTAATACCTGTTTCGAGCACCTGCATAAACACTCATACCGTTTCTTTAGCGATAATTTTACAGGATCACTTGTAAAGAAAGTCAATCGCATGGTTCGTTCTTATGAAGGCTTTGCCGATAGAATTTACTTCGATCTATCTCCTTTATTCCTAAAAATAATCGCCATATTTGGAGTTCTTTTTTGGCTCAAACCTTCAATCGGAATTGTAGTTCTTGTTTGGACAATAATCTTTATGACCTTCAATTACTGGTTTACTGCATATAAATGGAAGTACGACATACAGCGTGCAAAGATGGATACAAAGGTTACTGCAGCGCTTGCGGATACCATTACCAATAATCCCAACCTAAAATTCTTTGCCAGTCTTAAATACGAATTAAATCGCTTTAAGGAAATTACAAAAGAATGAAGTAGAAAAACTATGTTGGAATGGAACATCGGGCAGATCGCTGATTCAGTTCAGGGGCTTATGATGATCGGACTTGAATTCGCAGTATTCTACATAGCAATTAAAGCATGGCAGCAAGGCCTGTTTACTATCGGTGATTTTGTATGGATTCAAACCTACTTAATCGAAATTTTCTTAAGTATCTGGCGCTTTGGCCGAACAGTTCGGGATGTATACAGAAACCTTGCCGATGCGGAAGAAATGACCGAAGTCCTTCATACCGAACATGAAATTCGAGACCCAAAATCCGAAAAACAACTTAGCGTAGTTCGTGGGCAAATTCAGTTTCAAGACGTTACATTCGGTTATGACGAAAGTTCAAATGTAATAGATGATTTATCTTTTAAAATCAAATCCGGTCAAAAGGTTGCTTTGGTAGGCCCTTCTGGTGGCGGTAAAACAACTATTACAAAACTTCTTTTACGACTCTTTGATATCCAAAAAGGTAAAATTTTGGTTGATGGCCAGGACATCAAAAAAGTCACCCAAGACAGCCTGCGTTCTCAAATCAGCCTGGTACCGCAAGATCCAATTCTGTTCCACCGTACCTTAATGGAGAACATCCGTTATGGCCGTCGTGATGCCAGTGATAAAGAAGTTATTGCTGCGGCAAAACTTGCGAATTGCCATGACTTCATCATGTCTTTCCCTAAAAAATACGACACCTTCGTTGGTGAGAGAGGTATTAAGCTTTCCGGAGGTGAAAGGCAGCGTGTAGCCATTGCTCGTGCGATTCTCGCCAATGCCCCAATCCTAATTCTGGATGAGGCAACAAGCAGTCTGGACTCAGCCTCTGAGGCATTGATACAGGGAGCTCTGGAAAATCTTGTAAAAGATAAGACAACATTGGTCATTGCGCATAGGCTTTCAACAATTATGAAAATGGATCGCATTATCGTGTTCCAGGGCGGAAAAATTGTTGAAGACGGAAGCCATGCAGATCTCGTTCATTACAAAACCGGTTTATATAAAAAGTTATGGGATTTGCAGGTTGGTGGATACTTGGATAAGTAATCCAGGCCGAAAAACGTCCGGGAAAAACGATAAAAACCCCGAAGGCGCCCCGCTAAGCGGGGCGCCTTCTCGGGAGTTATATAACATTTTCGGATGACTCCAACCATTTTTTCTAGTATGATTTTTTTGAAATGCCCGTGTAGCTCAGTGGATTAGAGCATCGGTCTTCGGAACCGAGTGTCGTAGGTTCGATCCCTACCACGGGCACCATTCAAAAATAAAAACATTCCCATGAAAATCGCAATCGATCTTCGCCCTCTAATGGCCGGAAAAATCACAGGCGTAGAAGTCTACATAATTAATATGCTAAAGGCGCTTTTTGAGGCAGATAAAGAAAATGAATACATCCTATGGTACAACGCCTTTAAAGAGGTTGATACAAGCCATTTTCCGACCGACTATCCAAACGTTACGCTCAAACGCACACGAATTCCAAATAAAATCCTCAATCTTTTTTTGAGCATTCTCAGATGGCCCAAAATTGATCATCTTATCGGCAAAGATATCGATGTGGTTTGGGTCCCAGATCCACGCCCTACACCAGTATCTAAAAAATGCAAAAAGATCATCACATTCCACGATCTTTCTTTTGAAGACTTCAAATATTCATTCAATTTCAAAACCCGTCTTTGGCACAAAATCCTTCGCCCCAAAAAAGAAGCCAAAGAGGCGGATATCATCATTTCCGTCAGTAAATTTACAAAGGGCCAATTGGTCGAAGAATATGGCATTGATGAAAAAAAGATTAAGGTTGTTTACGAAGCGGCGGCAAGTCACCTAAAGCCCCTTGATCTCCCAAAAAGCTTTGAAATAATTCAGCGTAAATATAATGTACCAAAGCTATATTTTTTATGCCTTTCCACAATAGAACACCGTAAAAATATTGAAGGAATTATTAAGGCTTACATCGAATGGCAGGAGGGGAATAGGGCAGATGTCGGATTAGTTATTGCTGGCAAGCAATATCCGGAAATCTTTTCCGACGTACGCATTAAAAACCATCCACTCATCTCCATGCCGGGATTTATTGATGAGGAGGATAAAGCCTTGCTCTATCAGCATGCACTAACCTTCCTTTATCCTTCACTTTACGAAGGCTTTGGCCTGCCAATACTCGAGGCAATGCAATGCGGAACACCTGTAATAACATCAGATAGCACATCCATGCCAGAGGTAGCAGGGGATGCGGCGATACTCGTTAACCCAAACGACCTCCACGAACTAAAACGTGCAATGGATGAGCTTTACAGAGACGAAACCCTTCGCGCGGAATTAATTGAAAAAGGCTTCAGGCAAGCCGAAAAGTTTAGCTGGAAAAAGGCAGCGAGGAAACTATTGGACCTTATACAGAAGAAGAATCTACCATAAACCCCTTGGAAGTACTATTGGAATCAGGCGTTTCAGTAGATCGAATTTCTGTAATTATAAGCATAAGAGAAACTTTGGCCACTGTATGTTCATGGGTTGAACAATTTTCTTTTAATGCCCATCCTGATAGCTTGGTGGACAATGCTGTTCTGGCATACCATACAGTAGATCAAATTCTTAAAGAAGCTGATGCTTTAGGTATCAGGAATGTTACTTTTGATAATAGAGTTTTAGAGCTGAATAAAAGCCGGATAGTTTTAGAAAGATTTTTTGATCAACTTGGCCTATCTCATCAACAGCAAGTTTTCTCCGATTGGACCCAATTACCAAGAATGGGGACGCCAGAATCAAATATTTTCTTTGCAGACGAGCCTGAGCTCTATATGTCTCATGACTTTCACGAAAAAGTTATACAGTCTAGTGGCTTAAATTATTTCCCCAAACAAATGTCTAAGATAGTTGCTAATTTATCCAGAGAACAGGTGCAAAAATTGATAGATGGAGGTGTATTTAAAGTGTATGACAGATTAAGATTAAGATCTGTTAGAGATTTAGAATTAGAAATCCCGGAAAGCACAGAATTAGAAAGGTATCTGGAAGAAATATCTAAATAATAATAAAAATGATAGATATTTAGTTACCACATATAACTAAAGCTAAAAACTATCTTACTATTAAATACACTCCCGATATTATTAAAAGTATTAACAATACATTTTTAAATGTAGCTTCATTAATTTTATGATATGTTTTATGGCCAAGATATAGAGATAATAGAAAAAATGGAAGTATATACAGCGACTTAATAACAATATTTACAGTTAATATATCTGACACAACTAAAAGTAAAACTCTAACAAAACTATTAATCCCAAGAACTCCAATTAATGTTGCCCTTATTATTCTGGATCTATCTGACTTGTTATTTATATAAACAGCAAAAAAAGGACCTGCTGCTGCAAATAACATTGAAAAAAATCCTCCTACAAGCCCAAATAAAACACCCAATTTATGAAAACACTTTATTTTATTCTTTTTTGCATAAGTATAAGCAACATAAAACAAAATAAATATTCCAAGCCCTTTTTTCAAAATAATCGGATTACCAAATTTTAAAATAAATACTCCAGCTATTGAACCAAGAATCATTCCTATGCCTAATTCAGTAATAATTTTCTTATCTATATCCTTCCAATCTTTGTATATAAAAATGATTGCAAAAATCAAGAAAAATATTGCCATTAAAGCAATAGCCTCTTGGATTTGAAGAACATTTAATATTATTGGAAGAGCGACAAGAGCTGCCGCAAAACCAACAACAGTCTGGACGTAAAATCCCAGCCCAACACCAATTGCCAACAATAACAAATGAGCTATTTCCATAGTTTTAACACTTATAACACTTCTCACAAACCGTCTTCACATTCCCACGCACGTTCATATCAACGGTTATGTGGGCTTTTTTGGGCTTAACCGCTTTCAAAAAATCCGCAAAAATTACTTCGGTTACCGCTTCATGAAAAATTTTCACATCCCGAAATGCGTTTATATATAGCTTGAAAGATTTCAATTCCAAACAAACCTTGTCCGGCACGTAGCGAATGCTTACACTACCAAAATCCGGAAAATCAGAAAACGGGCAAATGGCTGTAAATTCAGGTGTACTAATATCTATCCACTGATCTCCAGGAGCTAAGCTTTTGAATTTAAAAGTTTCAAGTGGCGCCCTATTTTTAAGCTCTTTGCGAATCTTATCCAAATCTGCTTGATTGTAATCCTTATTTTCTTTATATAATTTGCTCATCTCTTTATTTAAGAATATTGGGTTCCGACGGAGCCCCGCTGAGCGGGAGTCGGCGGCTAATTAGCTTCGGGACCAGGGCAGAGCCCATGCTCCCTCAGGAATAAATTATTTTTTATAATTAATCGGATCAACCTCTCCAGCCTCCTTAAACCCCTTCAGTCTCAGCTTGCAAGCCGGGCATTTACCGCAGGCAGGCCTCGTTCCTTCATAGCAGGTATGAGTGTACTTTAAAAGCTCCATGCCTCCAAGTTTTTTCATCAGCTTTACGGTTTCGGCCTTCGTCAGGTTCATAAGTGGCGCGTATATCTTAAATGGAAATTCCATAGCCAGGCGAAGGGTTTTTTGAAGTGATTTTACAAATTCATCTCTGCAATCCGGGTACCCACTATAATCCGTCTGACACACACCCGTTACAAGATTTGGGATACCCTTTTGTTTGGCATAAATAGCTGCCACGGTTAAAAACATTTGATTACGACCATCTACAAAAGTAGACGGTAAACCTTTGCCAGTACTAATTTTAATCTTTTTATCGGTCAGTGCATTTTTAGTCAGTTCTTTAATAACCGGCAACTTGATCGTCTTATGTGGTAAATTCAGTTTTTTAGCTATCTGATGCGCAGCTTTAAGCTCGCTTTTATGTCTCTGACCGTAATCAAAACTAAGAACATATACCTTCTTGAACTTCTTAATAGCCCACATTAAACATGTGGTTGAGTCTTGACCTCCTGAATGTAGTAGAACGGCTTGGTTATCTTTTTGCATGAAATTCCAAATCACAAATTACAAATCCCAAACAAATTCTAAATCTCAATGACCAAAAAACCAAACCTATTTTAAATAAAGAACATTGATTAACGATTGTTGATTTCTGAAGTGGTAATGGGGAAAAATCAAAAATCAGCAATCCTTTGTTCTGTATTCGTCAATAATTTTTTGAGCATTGTAATTTTGATAATTGTATATTGTTTGGAATTTGGGATTTGATTATTGGAAATTTAATAATATATGCAATCTAGGCGAAAAGTTGTATCCTTCTTTCTTACATATCTCAATTATCCATTCAGATATTTCTTGAACAATTTTTTTGTTCACACCTTCTGGCATCAGCCAGACCTTTTCATCGGGAATTTTATTGGATTTGATATAAGCTTTAATTTCTTTTAAGTCCTTTTTATCTGCCACAACAAATTTATAAACTACCTTATTATTCGTCGGTTTGATCTTGAGCGGGTAGGGAGTGTTACCACTACTCGCCAGCTTTGGTGAACAATTAATTTGTTCAAGGTATTTGTTTATTTTAAGCCTAATTGTGCCATTTGTTTCAATTTCTATGTAGTAATCTTTCAGCTTCTCAAGCAATGGAATCAGAGCATCTTGCTGTAAAGTCGGTTCACCCCCCGTTATCACCAGATGCCTGCAAGGATATTTTTTGATATTTTTGAGAACCTGGGCACAACCATAACTAATACTATTACAATTACTAGTACTAGTTATGGTATTAGTTATAGTTATAGCGTGTTTAGTATCACACCACCCACACCTCAAATTACACCCAGAAAGCCTCAAAAAAACCGCAGGCTTACCGATGTTTGGCCCCTCGCCCTGTATCGAATAAAAAACTTCGCTGACTATTAATTTCATAAGACTATTATGACTTTTAAGACTTTTAGGATTATTACGAAAGTAACGCCCTTAGAATTTTATCCTAAAAGTCGCAATAGTCCTAATAGTCATAATAGTCTTATTTATTCTTCTCTGTGTATTCAGCAACAAACATAGAGATGATATTGGCTACTGGTACGGCAATGATCATTCCAACAAGTCCAAGTCCAATACTTCCGCCTAGTTTTAAACCAATTGTTGCACCGGAAAACAACGCAAAAAGAATAACAATTGGGTTAAGCCCAACAGATCTGCCAACAATCAGAGGTATCAAAATATTTCCCTCTAAAAATTGTAATATTGCATACGCAGGTATTAGCCAAAGCATCATAACTGGGTCTTGATTTAATGCGATCAGAGAAGCGGAAACAAAGGTGATAAGCGGCCCAAGGTAAGGAATAAATTCTGCTATGGCTGAAAGCATCCCAAGGGTTAATGCGTAATTTAATCCAATTAATTTAAATATAAGAAAACTAAGAAGCCCCATAACTAAGGCAAGCAGCACTTGTCCCCGAATCCATTCGCCAATGCGCAAGCTTACCTGTTTGCTTTTTTCAGAAATATAAGATGAATATTTACGCGGAAATAATGAATGAAAAAAGTTATTGGTGTGCTTAGAGCTTACAACCATAAAGAAGGTAAGAATAAGCACTAATAGCATGTTAAAAATACCATTAAAAATCGCGAAAACAGCTCCAAATGCATTGCTGGCAACATCGGTAAGGCGGGATGCAAGTTCACTTAGCGTGTTTGTTAGATAGCTAATCACCTGAGTCTGATCAACACCTTCCCAAATTTGATTGGCAAAAGGCTGTATTTTTGAAACCAGCCAAGAATCGGAAGTTTGGCCGCTAACAATATTTAAAATCATTGCCTTCACTGATCCAGCCAAAGAACCAATCTGCTCAGCAATAATCGGAACAAGAGAAGTTATCATTATTACAAAAATTCCAAGCACTATTACATACATAAAAATAATTCCAAGCGGCCTTGGGATATAATGCTTTTCGAGATTATCAATAGCTGGATTAAAAGCAGCTGCAAGAAAAAGTGCAACAAGAAAAATAATTATAATACCCTTAATAACCCCAAGCAGATACACAAGCCCAAGGACAAGCAGAATTGCAATAGTAGATTTAACTATAGAATCAACAGAAAGCACCACTCTAATTTCTTTTTCAGGGCTCTTTATCCCTTTCGCTAATTTTCTTTCTTCCAGCTCTAACTCCTCTTCACGCGTTTTTAAAATATTAAGCTTTTCCTTAAGCTCATTAATCTTTTTTTGAGATTTTTTTAGAAAGGATTTTGTTGATTTGTTTATATTTAGTTTCATCTGGTTTAAATTAAATTATATTTCTATATAATTCCGCATTGTTTACGAATTGTTAACGAATAGTTACTGTAAACAATACGTAAACCATTCGTAAACTATGCGGTTATTAGAATCGAATCACTCGGTAGCGAATTGTAAAACTATATCAACCATAACCCATGCAAGTAAAGTAACCACCAGGCCAATTAAGGCATAGGTGATGGTCTTTTTTGCAGCGTCTTTATCTTCATCTCCACCTACAACATAGCGATAACCGCCAACCATAACAAATATCACCGCAAGCGTTCCGGCGATTCCAATTAATACTTCGGAAAAATATTTAATAAAACAAGGGGTTTGCCGGAGCGAAATGTCTCCCGTTCTAATGCCTTCAACAAGCCCAACACAGATATCACCATATCCACCAATATATGTATCGTCACCAGGAAGAAGCGTTGGGGGACCAAAGTCCGATTGAGCGAATGTTAGCGGAATGCCAATAAATAAAATTAAAAAAACACTTGCAAGCAGATAAGACCAGATTTTTGTTGATTTAGACATATTTTTTCATTTTAATTTAGCTAAATGTTAGCAAATTTGATGTGTTGCGACAATATAATATAAATTCCCCCTTCGGCAGTGGGGTTATTTCTTTACGGCAATAAGGAAAAACATTACAATGGGATTCAGGATTACGAATTCTCCCGCTTAGCGGGGCGGAATTCTGAATCCGGAATCCTGAATCCTTATAAAAATGAAATATTCAAAATTATTTGGGAAAACCGTAAAAGAAGTTTCACAAGAAATTAAATTGGTTAGCCATAAATTATTATATCAAGCTGGCTTTATTCGTGAATCCGTTGCTGGCCGTTATTATTTTTTGCCTTTAGGTATCAAAGTTCGAGACAATATAGTCAGAATTGTTGAAGATGAAATGGATAAGGCTGGCGGCCAGAAAATGATCACACCGGTTCTTCACCCGATCGAACTTTGGGAGGAGACAAATCGAACTAATTCAGTTGGTTTTGAATTAATGTCTATTGAAGATCAGCGTGGTGCGCGTTTTGCGCTTGGCGGCACAGCAGAGGAAATGATGGTGGATCTGGTTCGCAAATTCAATGTGAGCTATAAAGACCTGCCTTTCAACATTTACCAATTCTCACAAAAATTCCGGGATGAACTAAGAGCAAGAGGAGGCTTGCTTCGTGTACGTGAGTTTTTAATGAAAGATGCTTATTCATTCCATGCAACAGAAGAGGATTTTAAAGATGAATATCAGAAAATGTGGAATACATACTCAGCCATTTTCAGCCGAGTTGGTCTTGATACCGTTCCAATCGAGTCAGATAACGGATATATAGGAGGGGATTATTGCCATGAATTTGTAGTTGAATCGGAAGTAGGGGAGAGCCGTTATCTAATGACTGAAGACAAATCATATGCCGCTCATGAAGAAGTTGCAGAATTTAAACTGGAGGATATGAATTCAGATGAGAAGCAGCTGCCGCTGGAGGTCAAAGACGCTCCTCGTGGGCCAACTATCAAGGATGGAGTAAAACTTTATGATCAGCCGGCATGGAGACAAATCAAAACAATTGTTTATGTTGCTGATGAGGACGAAAAAATCCTGGCATCACTTCGCGGAGACCTGGACATTAATGAGGTTAAGCTGAAACACGTTCTTAAATGCGATCAATTGCGGCCAGCTACCGAGGAGGAAATTAAAAAACTTGGCAGCATTGTGGGTTTTGTTTCACCATTAAAATTAAAAATTCGAAAAATTGGTGATCCTTCTTTAAAAACAGTTGTTAATTTCTACACAGGTGCAGATGAGCATCAAAAGGACACGCTTAATGTGAATTACGAACGTGATTTCACTGTCGACATTTTAGCTGATATTGCCCTGCCGCCAGAAGGGTGTAAGACCAAGGATGGCAAGAAGTTGATAGAAGGACGCGGTATTGAAGTTGGAAATATCTTCCAGCTGGGAACTCATTATTCATCAAAAATGAGTGGAGCCATGTTCACGGATCAGGACGGAAAAGAAAAGCCATTTTATATGGGGTGTTATGGTATCGGGGTTGGGCGGACTATGGCCACTGTTGTAGAGGTCCACAGCGATGAAAACGGTATTATCTGGCCTAAATCAATTACCCCTTATCAGGTTCACTTAATTTCCATTAAAGGTGCCGAAAAAGAGGCTGATGATTTATATGAAAAACTCCAAGAAGCTGGCATTTCTGTCCTTTATGACGACCGAGATGAGCGCCCTGGCTCGAAATTCAAAGATGCGGATTTGATCGGCATACCGCTTCGTATTGTAATTTCTACTCGCACATTAGAAGGCAAAAATGTTGAATGGAAAGAGCGTAATTTAGCTGAGTCTAAGAATGTAAAGATTGATAATCTTGTTGATAATATTAAAAAATTCTATGAACTCAGCTAAATTAAATTTTCAATTTTCAATTCTCAATTTTCAATGAAAAAACGAATCGTAATCAAAGTTGGCACAGGCGTTCTTGTAACCAAAACCGGTAAGCTTGATCAAAAAGTATTAAGTCATATTGTAGATCAAATGGCTGCTTTATTAAAAGAAGGCCATCAACTTATCTTGGTCAGCTCAGGGGCCGTTGGTGCTGGCAGGGAGCTCATTTCTTTTAAAAAGGAGGAGGCAACGATGGAAAAGAGAATGCTTGCTGCCGTAGGGCAAACCAGATTAATGGAGAAATACAGAAACCTTTTTGAAAAATACGGAATTGAGGTAGCGCAGATTTTACCACTTAGAGATGACTTTCATCATCGTGAAAAATACATAACTATCCGCGATACTTTAGAAAGACTGATGACAAATCGCATTATTCCGATTTTAAATGAAAATGATGTGCTGGCTTCTGCCGACCTCCGTTTTAGTGATAACGACAATTTGGCAGCACTTACAGCGGTCGCGGTTAAAGCGGATCATATAATCTTTTTAACGGATATAAAAGGTCTGTATGACGCCAACCCGGATCGAAACAAAAATGCAAAACTGATCAAAGAGGTCAAAGAAATCACCCCTGAAATTAAAAAAGAGGCTTCAGGTGCAGTCAGCAAACTGGGTCTCGGTGGGATGATAAATAAACTGGTTTCCATAGAAATGTGCACCCGTGCTTGCATCGAGGCGGATATTTGTTACGGGAAAGGAGAAGAATCACTAAGCAATGCAGCCTTGGGATTAAGGCCAGGTACGCATTTTCCAGCCATCTGCCACACTAAAAAAGCCAAATACCTTGGCCGCAAAGCCTGGCTTGCCGCTGGCGTAGTGCCAACCGGATCAATCGTAATAGATGAAGGCGCCTACGATGCACTCAAAAAGGGAAAGAGTCTTCTTGCTGTGGGCGTCAAAAAAGTTATGGGACAATTTAATTCAGGAGATGTTGTATCCATCCTGGATCAAAAGAATATACCTATCGGAACAGGAATGGTACACTGCAGTTCTGAAGCACTTAACTTAAAAGACCATTTATCAAAACCTGTTATTCATGCAGATAATTTGGTAGTATGGTAACCTTGGCCTATTGGCCGTGGACCCAATAGTAGACCAATAGAGGACCCAATAGATAACAATAGGGTCTACAGGGGCCTACAATAGGGCCAACAATTGGTAACATGAAAGGAATAATACTCGCCGGCGGAGAGGGGACACGTCTCCATCCGCTTACAAAAATCACCAGCAAACAGTTATTACCGGTCTATGACCGGCCGATGATCTATTATCCGCTTAATACGCTTCTTAAAGCGGGAATTAGCGATATCCTGATTATAGTTGCACCAAAGCATTCAAGTGATTTCTTAGATCTGCTCGGTTCAGGTAAAGAATTCGGAGCCCATTTTACGTACGAAATTCAGGATAAACCCGAAGGTATTGCTCAGGCATTCCAAATCGGCGCTGATTTTATTGATGGAGAAAACTGTGCTCTGATACTTGGAGATAATATTTTTACAGATGATTTTACGGATGTTATTAAATCCTTTAAAACCGGCGCCAAAATTTTTGCTAAAAAAGTCCCGGATCCAGAACGTTTCGGAGTTGTCGATTTTAAGGGTGATAAAGTGATTAGTATTGAAGAAAAGCCAAAAAACCCAAAATCATTTTATGCACAAACCGGATTCTATCTTTACGATAATTCCGTTATTGAAAAAGCAAAAAATCTTAAGCCATCTGCACGAGGCGAACTAGAGATCACTGATTTAAATATAACGTATTTAAAAGAAGGAAATCTCAGCGCAGAAGTTGTAAAAGGGGATTGGTTTGATGCAGGAACGTTCGAAAGCCTTCATGAAGCCAGTCTTGCAGTTAGAAAAAAGAAATTAGGAGAACCATCCATTAAAGTAACGATTAAAACGCCTCAAATTCATCAGTCCGAGTTTAAAGGATGTACGTTGTAAAAAATTAATAAAAAAAACCGAAGGCGAGGATCGCCATCCTCGCCGGCGACATTAGCGAATGTCGCCTTCGGTTTTTTTTATTAATTTTTTCGTGCACTCCCTTTAAACAAGTGGTTCCACCAATAACGCAGGGCATCACGCACATGCTGCCGTAATGTCCATTTTTGAAAGTACGTAAAAACTCCGCCTTCACTACATCTTATTCCATCTGCATGAACTGTCACGTCTGGATAATAAACAACCTTATATCCTTTTTTCCACACCTTAAAACACAAATCAGGGTCAGACATAAATATAAAGTAGTCTGAATTTAAGCCTCCAAAGGAGTCCCAAAGATCCTTTCTAATAACCCAAAAAGAGGATTGAAGCCAATCAACATCCTGCACTTTGTCATAATCCAGATGCTGCATTTCATCATGTGCCACCCATTTTTTAATTATCGGCAAATGCCTCAAAAACGTTCGCCTTGCAACCTGAAGCCCGAATTTAGGGAAAGCACGTACCGTCATTGCTGTGCTGTCATCCCCATCATTAATTTGCTTAGGACCGCAAATCCCCACATTTGAATTTTTATCCATAAAATCGATCAATTTCTGCAAAGTGTCACTGTCTTTCCAGATAATATCCGGATTTACGATAAGCAGGTATTCTCCTCTTGCCAGCTTTGCACCCAGATTATTTCCTTTTATATAGCCAATATTTGTCTCATTAATGTTAACTTGAATATTCCCATATTTCTCCAATGTTTTTAGCTTTTCAGCATTTTGCCCATCACAGGAATTATCGATAATAATTATCTCAAAGGGGAAATCCGCCTCCTGCTTTAAAATACTTTCAACATTCTCACAAACACGTTTGCTTTTTTTGAAGTCGAGAATAATGATGGAAGCCTTCACTGTCATAAATTAGGACTATTGCGACTATTGGGACTATTAGGACTTTTACGATCTACTGTTTATCCTAATAGTCGTAAAAGTCTTAATAGTCTTATAAATCTATAGCATTAACTTCTCAATATAAGAAGGAGAATTACGTCTAACAATTGCTCGCTTTTTCAAATTAATCTCAGGTCTGAATTTATTAACCAAACGATATTGTTTTAGCAGGCTAACGTCTAAAAACAAAGCAAAAATGAATTTTAGCAAGCGAGACCACCAGGTTCTGAGCCGAACATTCCATGAAAAGTTTTTAGTGAAATTCTTCTTTAAAACTACAATATCACCAAAAAATGAATTCCCCTTTGCCCATTTTGATTTACCGGCCTGAGTGATAAGTCTATTAATAATTGTATGGTCACTGCGGTATAAAAGCCCAACCTGCCTGTCGTGATAAACAGTAATCTGAGGAATAAATAAGCAGGGGTGCCCTGCCCACTGCAGCCTATAAGCTAAATCAATATCATTTTTATAGTGGAGTAATTCATCAAAATATTCCTTTATCCCTTTGTCGTTAGTAAACGCGATATCGTCTAATACGGATTTTCGAAAAATAGCCAGTGCACCAGATGGAGCGAATATTTCTTTTAGATTGAGATAGGGGGTTGAATTACTTTGCCCTTGGCCAATATCAACAAAATGATGGCTTTTAGTTATCCCTATACCCAAACTATCGATAACTTTTGTTTTTGAGGCCTCAAAATTGCCTTCTTGCACCTTTTCAAAATCCCATCTCATCAGCCTGCAGGTGGCACTGCCGTATTTTTTATTCTCAGATTTTTCTAATTCCCTAATAGCATCGGTTACAAAGCTTTTTGGATAAAGCATATCATTACTGCAGCAGAAGTAATACTCACCCTTCATTTGGCGGATTAAAGCATTGTGACCACCGCTGTGCCATAAATTACCACCTTTTTCTAACTTCACTTTTTTAGCTACTTCCGGGAGTTCTTTTTTGACGTATTCATAAGCTTCACCATTAGGGCTCTGATCGCGAAATAAAAATTCAATATTTGAATAATCCTGATTTATCAAGGAAGTCAGGCTGTATTTTAAATACTTTTCGCCTTTAAATAGGATTAGGCCGATGGTAACTTTAGGATGTTTTGGCATAAATTAGCAAATCACTTAAACATTTTATCATGAATTATAATGTTTAGTCAGTCATAATATCTTGTACAAAAATTTTGTTCAAAGTCGTATACATTTTTTGTTCAACTTGACTTTTTGAAAATAATTGGTAATATATGATTATACAATTCAGTTTGCAAAATGACAACAATACATAAAACACCTGTGGAACTTGTAACTAAAATGAATATAAGCATTCATAAATGTTGTTGTTGCTTTAAATAAGCCATAAACCCCCAAATATTCAGTCAAATATTTTAGTTTATGGTTTTTTGATTGCCAGTCTTTTTGGTCTGGATATTTTTATTAATTAAATTTAAAGCAATGAACATTTTAAACACAATTGGCAATACGCCATTAATCAAAATTGATAACATTTATGCAAAACTTGAGAGTGTTAATCCTACAGGCAGCATTAAAGACCGTATCGCTTTGGAGATTATAGAATTGGCTGAAAAGGAAGGAATCTTGAAGCCGGGAATGACTATTATAGAAGGAACTAGTGGTAATACCGGTATTTCACTGGCTATGGTTGCTGCTGTTAAAAATTATAAAATGGTAGTTGTTATGCCAGAGCACATGAGTGAGGAGCGGAAACAGATGATAAAAGCTTTTGGCGCAGAACTAATTTTAACTTCTAAAAAAGGAAGTTTCACAGAGGCTGTTGAGAAAGCTGAGAAGCTATCTAAAAAATCAGGATACTGGATGGCAGGCCAATTTACCAATTTAGCCAATGTCAAAGCCCAGGAAAAAACAGCTAAAGAGGTTTTTGATAAAATAGGAGAAGTTGATGCAGTTGTGGCAGGTGTAGGTACAGGGGGAACATTAATGGGGTTTTCAAATATCATGAGAATGGTAAATCCAAATGTAAAAATCTTTGCCGTTGAACCTGAAGAGGCTTCAGTCATGTTTAAAAAAGCTGATGTAACAATCAAAGAACACCAAATCCAGGGTATTGGTGATGGCTTCATTCCACCACTGATTGATATGAATAGAGTTGATGATGTAATTCGTGTATCTAGCCAAAAGGCAATGGAGATGTCCAGAAAGCTTACTAAAGAGCAAGGTTTATTGGTTGGCATTAGTTCTGGGGCAAATATTGTTGCTGCGCAAAAGATTTCCAGTCAGTTTAATAAAATCGCAACAGTTTTACCGGACAGGGGAGAGAGATATTTAAGTATGGGTTTGTATAAATAGCTAATATTTGATAATCTTTTTTGGCTAATTTATACAAAAAATGAGAGACCCAAAATGTCCATACTTCGATAAGTGCGGTGGATGTGCCACCCAACATCTCCCATACAAAATTCAGCTAGAGAATAAGAAAAAACGCCTGGCCCCCATGCTGGCTCCATGGTTCCACCTGGAGCCAGCATGGTCCGATAACTCAGATACTGCCAGCTCCAGACAGACTGTCCGTCGTGGTGGAAGCCGTGGAGCTAGCAGTGGCGATATCCAGATTTTTTCAGGTGATGAATGGAATTATCGTAACCGTATGGATATGACTTTTACAGATAGTGGAATCGGTTTTCGCGAAAAAGGAAAATGGTGGAAAGTTTTACCAATATCCGAATGCACTATATCAAATCACCGTCTAAACGAACTAAATAAAGAGGTCTGTGATTTTTTTGGCCCAGAATATGACGCATTTAATGTAAAAAGCCATGAAGGTATATATAAATATGCAGTAATACGCACTCCGCAAAACGATTCATCTATATCCATAGTCCTCAATAAACAATCTCCAAGGCTTGATGAGGCAACTGCCAAAGTCAAAGAATTTGCCAAAAAAACATCCGCAAATAACGTCCTTATCACCTACATTAAAGCCAAAAGCAGTCAGAGTATTGGTGAGGAATACGAAGTTGTAAAAGGATCGGACATGCTGGAAGAAACGATTATGGGCAAAACCTTACGCTATAGCGCTCAGGGTTTTTTTCAAAACAATTCCATAATGGCAGAAAAAATGCATGAGTATGTGCATGATTTAATAAAATCTCACAAACCGAATGAATATGCGTCATTGCTGGATTTATACGGTGGCGTCGGCGCATTTGGCATTGTGAATGCCGATTTATTTAAATCAGTCACATCAGTCGAAAGTTTTGAAGGCTGTACTGTTGCTGCAAAAGACAACATTAAACTCAACAAAATCAAAAACATGGAGGCCATATGCATGGATGCAAAGCGCTTAAAACAGGTAAATTTGCCGCCTGCAAACCTATATATAATAACCGATCCACCTCGCAGCGGCATGAGCCAGGAAACTATTATCGAGCTTAAAAAGCTAAAGCCAGAATTAATTATCTACATTTCCTGTAACATAGAACAACTTGGCAAGGATTTGCCGAAATTCAGGGAATACAAAATCAAATCCGCAGCAATTTTTGACCTATTTCCGCAGACAAACCACATGGAAAGCGTTATTGAGCTTGTAGCCAAATGAAAAATGATAAATGTTAAATGATAAATCTCAAAAAAATCTAAAAGCGCGAATCATAATTCGCGCTTTTAGATTTTTTTGAGTCCTTGCCACCAATCCGTAGACTTCACCTTCTCCATCTCCTTTAAAAGTATTTTTCCGGATTTGGTCTGAAGGTGTTTTTTAACATTCTTAATCCAGTCGGCGGATAATTTATAACCAACTTCCAGATATTCCTTAGCGGCGATTGCCTGCTCCAGATAATCCGCATCTTTTGCAATAACACCCGGAATAGAACTTCGATGTTCGGTTTGCTTCCATAATTCATATAGCTCCTGCCTATCATCCAGTGGTCTTAGCTGATCTTTTACTGCTTTTTCTTCGTTTGCATCAACATATCTATTGCCAACTTTATTAATATCTCCCACCCGACACTCCCCAATATCATGAAATACCACCATGGTCACAACTTCGTATGGATTTTCATATTTTTCCATTTTAGCCAGAAAAAAACCGATTTGAGCAGCCCTAAGGGCATGATCAGCAACACTTTCGGGGTTTGCTATATTCACAATACGCCACCCTTCGCGTTTAATATGACGAAGCTGACCGAGCTCGAAAATGAAATTGAGAAGTTTTTTGTTGTTCATAGTCAATATATTTAGGTTGTGCTAATTAATTTTACCATTTATAGGATTAAGAATTAAGTATTAAGAATTCAGCTTAATCCTTAAGGCTTAATTCTTACAGCTTATTTAGGTAATTTTGCTTGATTAAATACCACCTCTCTGTTAAACTTCTCCCGCATTAATTATATTAAGTCTTTTTTCCGATCGCCCCATCCTGCCCCGACCTGTCGTGGTTTAAAGGGTCGAAATGACGAAATAAAGGCGTTAACCATAAGGATTATGTCAGATATATCTCTTAAGGAGATGGCTCAAAATGCAGTGCATTTTGGCCATCCAACTCATAAGTGGAACCCTAAAATGAAACCCTACCTTTATGGTAGTCGTTACGGAGTTCATATTTTTGATCTGCAAAAAACCGCAAAGCATCTAATAAAAGCTTTGGAGTTTTTAGCGGATAGTGTTAGTAAGAACAAAGAAATTCTTTTTGTGGGTACAAAACAGCAATGCCGCAAAATTCTGCAGGAAATAAAAAGTGCAACAGGTATGCCGATTGTAACAGACAAATGGATTCCTGGCCTTCTTACTAATTTTAAAACCATTAAAGAGCGCATCAATTACTTTAAGCAATTAAAAGAAGATGATGCAAAAGGTGAACTTTCCAAATACACAAAAAAAGAACAAGTTAAATTGCGTAAAAAAATTCAGGATTTATCTATTGCCCTATCCGGTGTAGAGAATATGGAAGGAGCCCCAGACGTCATTTTTGTAACCGATATTGTTCGCGACCAAATTGCAGTAAAAGAAGCTCGTCGCCTTAAAATACCTGTTGTCGCTATTGTAGATAGCAATGCGGATCCAGATATGGCTGATTATATAATTCCAGCCAATGACGATGCCATTAAATCCCTTTCTTACATTTTAGGATTTGTTAAAGAAGTGTTGACCTCCAAAAAGAAATAATTTTTCAATTTTCATTTATCATTTTTCATTTTTAAATATGGAAGAGGAAAAAGCCACACCACAGGAATCAATGGAGGAGCCTGTAGAGACCCCACTAAGCGGGGCGTCTCCGGAGGGCGAAAAAGAGGAAAAACATGATGAAATTGATGAAATGACAACACTGCATGAGCGCACAATTGCGGCGCTTAGTTATGTTGGGTTTTTAGCAATTGTTCCTTTTTACCTCAAAAAAGACAGCAAGTTTTGTAGATTCCACGGCAAGCAGGGGCTTTTGATTGCAATGATCTTCTTCTTTGCAAAACTACTTCTGGTTATTGATCTTTTAATGGACATAGCCCTCATCCTCCAGTTTGTAATTTTTCTATACATGGGCTTTGCTGCACTTTCAGGGAAATGGAAAAAGTGTCCATGGATCTACAACCGGGCATGCCAACTTGAAGACCAATTAAGTTTGAAAACCAAAGAGGAAGAGGCTGAAGAGGTGGCATTAAAACCCGAGCAAGTAAAACCCGAAAACAATTAACATTTAACATGTGACATTTGACTGTCAATTGTCAAAGGTCAATGGTTAAATGTTTATGATATTTTAAATTTTAATAAAAAGTATTATGAGTATAAGTGCATCTCAAGTAAACTCACTCCGCCAAAGAACCGGCATTTCCATGATGCAATGTAAAAAAGCATTAGAGGAGGCTGGTGGAGATGAAGAAAAAGCAATCGACATCCTTCGCAAAAAAGGTGCTGCTAAAGCAGCTGATAAATCTGAGCGCGAAACAAAAGAGGGTCTTATTACAACTAAAGTTGAAGGGAATAAGGCTGTTATTGTAAGCCAATACTGCGAAACAGATTTTGTGGCCAAAAACGAAGAATTTGTTGCAATTGCAAACAGTGCTGCAGAAAAAGCGTTGTCAGACGGCATAGATGCCGCAAAAGCAGAAGCGGAGGCTGGCCTTAAAGAACTTTTCACCAAATTGGGTGAAAATATGTCTATTGAAATTGATTTAATAGAAGGGGAGGGGCTTGCTGAGTATGTTCATACAAATGGCAAGGTCGGCACCATCATAAATTTAAAAAGTGCTGATGCCGAAAAAGC
>JAHJBZ010000010.1 GCA_018813295.1 Patescibacteria group bacterium
CTATGCTTGTAGATTGGTCGGAATGATGGAATTACTTTCCAAATTTTAATTACCAATAGAGGGACTAATTGTGGGACCTGTTGTAGATTCCACGATTGGTCCAACGATTAGTCCCTCAACTGGAATATAATTAACCTAATATTATGGAAAAGAACACAGTCGCCATCCTCTGTAGCGGAGGACCAGCACCAGGGATAAATTCAGTAATTAGTTCGATTGCAAAATCTTTTTTGAAAGATGGTTGGCGCGTTATTGGGTTTAATGAAGGAACTAAAACGATATTTACGGATAAACCCGAAACTGTAGAGTTTGATTTTAAATATGCGGATTACATTTACAATCGCGGAGGAAGTGTTCTTAGAATGAGTCGTTATAAACCAAAAGATTCTGAATTTAACACAAAATTCTTTGTTAAAAATAATGTAAAACTACTCGTTACAATTGGTGGAGATGATACTGCCTCTACAGCCAATCGTATTACCAAATTTCTAAATGACAAAAAAATTGATATTAAAAATATTCACGTTCCAAAAACAATTGATAACGATTTGCCATTACCAGATAGATTACCTACTTTTGGTTACGAAACAGCAAAAAATGAAGGAACGCATATAGCGCAAACAGTTTATGAAGATGCTAGAAGTAGTGGAAACTGGTTCGTAGTTTCTGTTATGGGCAGAGAGGCGGGTCATCTGGCTTTTGGCATAGGAACAGCATGTCACTACCCTCTTGTAATAATACCGGAGATGTTCAGAGGGAAAAAAATCACCTTTAATAAAATCATCCGAATGATGCTTTCATCTATTCTTAAACGAAAAGCAGACGGCATTCATCATG
The DNA here is from genome assembly GCA_018813295.1 of Patescibacteria group bacterium. Taxonomy (GTDB): domain Bacteria; phylum Patescibacteriota; class Gracilibacteria; order UM-FILTER-43-11; family UM-FILTER-43-11; genus JAHJBZ01. The sequence continues at coordinate 838 of JAHJBZ010000010.1, forward strand.
GTGCGATTATGATAAGCGAAGGGGTATTTCATTTTATGGAGGAATCAGAAATTGTTAACTGTGGAATCAATTTCACGTTTGACGAACATGGACATCCTGAACTTGGAACCGTTTCCAAAGCTCATATTTTTAACGTACTATTACAAAAAGAATTAAAAGAACTTGGAGTAGTGGTTAAGAGCAGGCCTGTTGAATTAGGTTACGAAATACGCTCATGCCACCCCACAGCGTACGACCTTAATTACTGCACCATGCTTGGAATGGGGGTTAAAAAGTTATTCGACGAAGGGCATACAGGTTGTATTGTAATTGCCAAGGCTAATGGAAAATTCTCACCACTATATCTTAAGGATATTGCAGACGCTAAAACTGGAAAAATTAAAGTAAGGCTTGTAGACGTAGATGCCGACGACTATAAATTGGCCTTTAAAAACATGCACTACTTAAAAGCTGATGATTACAAAAAGGTTAGTAAGTTTGTGAAACATCCAGAGGATTATGATTTGGAGAAAATCTTGAAAACTGATTAAAAATAATGAGCTTTAATTCGCTCACTATGAACAAAATGAAGTGAATAAGGTTGATTAAGTGGGCTTTTTTGTTATACTTACACACTAATTTAACCAAAATATTATGAATAAAGTTGCAAATGGGCCAGGCTGTATACAAGTATCCCCCGATGACTTGGAAGATAACGTATCAGCATTAAGTGCAATGGCTGGGCAGGATATCACTTATGAAGATTGGAAAATAATTTTATCCAAAGAAGTAATTGGCAATAAAGAACTTTTAACTGATTTACACGATTATTTATTGGATCATGGAGATGAAATAAATACTGCAGAGGAGTTATTAGCTCTTGTGCAAAGATTAAAGATGGTACTAACTAGTGAATAAAAAGTTTGCTATAATCCAAACAGAAAAAATAATAAACAAAAGCAATAAAAATACTGGATTTTCCGAATCTCAGGCAGACATTTAATTACGACTGTGGTGCAAAGGCACTGCAATCGGTTTTAGAATATTATGGAATAGATGTTCGAGAGGAGGTATTAATGCAAAAAGCTGGTACAACGAAAAAATATGGAACTCAAATTGATAAAATATTGAAAGTTGCAAAAAAATATGGACTAAAATGTGAAGCAAAACCAATGACCATTGATGAAGTAGAAGAGTATATAAAAAACCACATTCCAGTAATACTATTACTGCAAGCATGGACTGAAAAAGAAAAAGTAAATTGGGAAAAAGATTGGGCCGATGGACATTATGTGGTTGCAATTGGTTATGACAAAGAAAAAATATATTTTGAAGACCCCGCCTCTGTTAAACGCGAATATCTGAGCTACAAAGAGCTCGAAAAAAGATGGCATGACGTTGGACCAGATGGAACAAAATATATTAATTATGGAATTGCAATTTATGGTAAACAACCAAAATTCAGCTCAAAGAAATTAGAACATATGAAATAAAATAATTTATTTTTATGCAAAAGATTTA
>JAHJBZ010000037.1 GCA_018813295.1 Patescibacteria group bacterium
ATTACTTTCAAGTATAAATAATAATATAAATATTCTTATTGCAATTTAATTGATTAAATGATAATATGTTGATAGCTTAATATTATTTCATGCATTTATGACAAACAATGATCCCAAAACTTTCAAGGCAGGTAGTTACAAAAAAAACTTCTTTAATCAGGAATACGAATATCAAAGTTTTCTACCTGAATCTGTAAACCAACCATACGAGTGGCTAGACAAGCGAATACCTGTACTACTAGAGGACGCAATACGCCTTGTAGGTGAATTGAATGCGTATTCGATACTGGTTCCTGATGTCGATTTTTTTATTCAAATGCATGTACGCAATGAAGCATTAAAATCCAGTCGCATTGAAGGTACACGTACAGAAATGGATGAAGCCGTTCTCCCAGAAGAAGAAATTGCACCAGAAAAAAGAGACGATTGGATCGAGGTACAAAATTATATAAAGTCACTTAATCATTCCCTTGAGCAATTAAAAGAGCTTCCTATTTGTATGCGCCTACTCAAAGGTGCCCACAAAATACTACTTACTGGCGTACGTGGTGAGAATAAACAACCTGGCGAAATTCGTACAAGTCAAAATTGGATTGGTGGTACGAATATACAAACTGCATCATTTATTCCACCTCATCCAGATGATCTTTCAGATGCATTAAGGGATATGGAATTATTCTGGCATAATAAAGGATTAAATATGCCCCACCTTATAAAAATGGCGATTTCGCATTATCAATTTGAAAGTATCCACCCATTTTTAGATGGAAATGGTCGTATTGGCAGACTATTAATGACACTTCATTTAGTTGAACTTGGAGTTCTACAAAAACCCGTACTATACCTATCTGATTTCTTTGAAAGAAACAAGGGGCAATATTACGATAGTTTAACATTTGTTCGCAGCAGAAATGACATGGATCAATGGATAATATTTTTCCTTTCTGGTGTTATAGAAACAGCTAAAAAAGGGAAGGATACATTTGAGAAAATAATTACCCTTAGACATAAATACGAAGAAAAAATTATGGAACTTGGTCGCCGTGCAAAACTTGCTCACCAACTTTTATTACAATTATTCTCCAGCCCGGCTACAAATGCAGCATTTGCTGCAAAAACATTGGATATATCCATCAGTGCTGCAAACAATCTTGTTAATGAGCTGGCACGAATGGAAATTCTAAAAGAAATAACGGGTTTTTCCAGAAATCGTATGTTTATACTTCATGAATATCTAGATTTATTTAAGCGTTAAAATTTTCTAAAAGTGTTGCCATTGATAAAAAATGGGTAGTGTAACCTACAACAGTGTATATACAACATTAAAACGATCACATATACCGCAAACGTTATATAATAGAGTTAAGTAATCTTTATCAATTAATTTAAAAACCATGAAAAAACTAAATTTAGTTTTATTTTCATTACTGTTTATTACTATACTAAGCGGGTGTTCTATTTCTAACTCGAAAGACTCTGATCTACAGCCCGATAACAATGTGTTAACAGAAAATGAAGCTAAAGAAATCGCAGAATTAACTTGTATAAAAGGTGGGGAATCTCTAGCTCCGGGATATTATAATGAAAATACCAAAACATGGTGGTTTGATGCCAATTTAAATTCAACACAGGAGGGTTGTAATCCTGCTTGTGTTGTATTTGAAGATACAAAAACCGCAGAAATTAACTGGCGTTGCACTGGATTAACTGAGCCAGGAACTTCCACTGATAAAGCAATACAAAAGCTTCTTATCGAGAAATATCCAAAATATGCTGATACTTTATTTGTAAATATTTTACAAGAAACAAAGAGTCATGCGCGTGGTAATGTTGTATTTGTAACTGGAGCTCCTGGTGGATATTTTTTTGCAACCAAAATTGATAATGTGTGGCAGGTAGTATTTGACGGCAATGGCCAAATCCCCTGCAACTTATCAGAATATGGCTTCCCGGCGGAAATGCTGTCTGACTGCGCAGAATAGAATAGAAAAGCATACATCATATAACAACGTATATCTGGTTACGGCTCCTGCAGAGCCATCACCCATATTTTGCTCCGTTTCACTCCGCAAAACATCAGATATACGCAAACGATATGAAACACTGCCCATTTTTATGAATATGTTAAAATAAAATAGATTAATAATAAATCTAATATGAAAAAAGAAATCACCAAAGAAGAAGCTCAGTCTATCGGTAATAAGCTAAATATCAAATGGGACAAATTTGACGTTGATCAATTCCAACGTGGTATGACTATTGAGCTTGAACACGGCACACGAGATGCTGAAACCAATGTAACTAATGATGATTTGCTGATGACAGGAAAAATCGCTTTAGCACACCTAAAAGAATTCCCTGACTATTACGACAGATTGGAAAAAATGGAGAAAGAAGCTGATGAGTTTTGGGGGAAATAATTCAATAAACCATAAAACTTATGTTTAAATTTATTCAAAAGTCATCCAAAAAAGCTGGCTCACCACCAGGAGAATTGGTGCATGTTGGTAAAAAAAGATCTGAAAAAATAAAAATTTCCCTTATTGATTATGATGAAGAAAGGTTGGAAGAAAAAAAGGTGAAAGTTATTACGGATGTTTTCCCCTTCAAGGAAAGTCCTACAGTAACATGGATTAACATCGATGGTCTTCATGATATGAACGTTGTTAAAAAAATAGGTGAGCATTTCGATATTCATCCACTTGTTTTAGAGGATATTGTACATACAGGTCAACGACCTAAAATGGAAGATTTTGAAGACTATCTGTTCATCACGCTAAAAATGCTGAGCCTGGATAAAAAAACAAATGAAATTGAGGCTGAACAGATCAGCTTAGTAATGGGTAACAACTTTTTAATTTCTTTTCAAGAGAGGGAGGGGGATGTTTTTGATGCCGTACGAGACCGCCTAAAGGGCAATAAGGGGCGAATCAGAAAAGCCGGAGTAGATTACTTGGCTTATACTCTTGTAGACAGTATTGTTGATAATTATTTTTCAATTCTGGAAAATTTAGGAGACAAACTTGAAGATCTGGAAAAAGAATTATTAGAAGAGCCAGATGAAAAAACACGTCAGGCAATCTATAAAATTAAAAGAGAGATGATCTTTGTGCGCAAATCTATCTGGCCACTCCGAGAAGTGATAAATGGACTAATGAGGGGGGATATATCATTAATCCAAGATACGACTATTGTTTATCTTAAAGATGTTTATGACCACACGATCCAGGTGATTGACACCGTTGAAACCTTCAGGGATATGACTTCGGGCATGTTGGATAGTTATCTTTCCAGTATCAGCAACAAGATGAATGAGGTGATGAAAGTATTAACAATTTTTGCCGCAATCTTTATTCCCCTTACTTTTATTGCTGGTGTTTATGGAATGAATTTTGAATTTATGCCCGAACTAGGCTGGGAATGGGCTTATCCGGTATGGTGGATTATAGTAATCGCTTTAGGAATAGGTATGGTAATCTATTTTAAAAAGAAAAAGTGGATGTAGAAAATACTCAAAAAGCCGTATTGATTAAAAAATGGGAAGTACTACATACAACAGCGTATATATGAACATTAAAACGCTACATGTACCTAAACGTTAGACGAACCCACTCCTTCGCCAAAGAAACGTAACAATAAAATCAATCAAACAATCACCTCACATCCACTCTCCGTAACCAGCACAGTGTGCTCAAAGTGTGCGGAAGGCGACCCGTCTGCGCTGAGAACGGTCCAACGGTCATCTGCCGTTACAACCTGACCGGAACCCATATTTGCAATAGGCTCAATAGCAAGAACCATGCCGGGTTTAATTGTAGGACCGGTGCCTTTTTGGCCGACATTCAGAATTTCAGGCGGTTCGTGTAAATTTTTGCCGACTCCATGGCCGGTACACTCAACAACAGGAGAGTAGCCCTGCTGTTCAATAGTTTTTTGGATTACAGCGGAAATATCACCAATGGTATTACCGGGCTTTACAACTTTTACAGCCTGATTAAGAGCCTTTTTAGTGGTTTTTACGAAATGTTGTATATCTGGATCCACATCGCCCACTAAAAACGTCCTACAAGCATCTGTGTAGAGATCTTTGTAAAGGACTCCGCAATCAATTCCAATAATATCACCGTCTTGTAAGATGCGATCGGGACTTGGGATACCATGTACCACTTCATCGTTAACAGACACGCACAAGGTACCAGGAAAGCCCCTGTAGCCTTTAAAACCAGGCTTAGCGCCAGAGTGGGAAGTAATGATCTCCTCAGCCAACTGATCAAGCTCATAAGTTGAAATACCAGGACGCACAGCTTTCCCCATTTCATCCAAAGTCTCCTTCAAAATAGCACCACCCTCACGCATTGCTTCTATTTCTTCTGGAGTTTTTATGGGGATACTACCAGTCATTGAAAAATGAAAAATGTTAAATGAAAAATGGTTATCTTTTTAGCCATTAGCTAAAAAGATAACCGGCCTTATCCACCATCTCCTCCGTAACATCAGGAATAGGCTGTTCTCCATCAACTTCAATTAAACGATCAACGCCATAGAAATGCTGAATAACTGATTCAGTTTCTCTTTGATAATTCTCCAGGCGTTTTGTTATTGCGTCTAAATTGCTGTCATCCTGACGAGTAATGAGGGCGCCATGACATTTTGCACAATCATCATTTTTATAAAAAGCTGGGTAAACTTCTTTGCAATTAGAACAAACTCTGCGTTGTGTTAAACGGCTAATAGCTTCTTTTTCGGAAATCTTAACATGAAGTCCAAATACCTTCCTGCCATGAGATTTAAGCAGGGATAACAACTTTTCAGCTTGATTCATTGTTCGGGGAATGCCGTCAAAAACAACCGACTGGTCAGATGAAATACTTTTAAGAAAATTCTCAATTACCTCCATAATCGTATCATCATCAACCAAATCACCTCTTTCAACTATATCTTTTATTTTCACTCCAAGCTCAGTGCCAGATTCAATCATACCTCGGAGTTCCGCACCCATGTCAAAAACCTTTAGCCCATACATCTCAGCTAAAATTTTACCCTGCGTTCCTTTTCCTGACCCCTGCATTCCAAATAGAACAATATCCATACTTCTAGTTTTAATTTAATAATATCGAACATGGATTTTATATTTTTGATTTTACTCTAAAATCTACTTCTAAAATAAAAAATCGCTAATCAGTATTATTAAATCTTAATAAAGCTTGTCATAGTCGTGCATTACAAGTTGAGCGTTTATCTGACGCATAAGCTCTAATACAACACCAACTACGATAATTAACCCAGCACCACTGATAATCAAATCACCTGAAGAAAGAGTAGTGTATTTTGTGAAAAGAATTGGAATTGTCGCCACAACACCTAAGAACAAACCACCAAAAAGATTCATACGACTCGATACATTTGCTAGGAAATCAGCAGTTTGGCGCCCAGGACGAATACCGGGAATAAAACCACCACGCTTTTGAATATTTTCAGCAATATTATCAGGATTAAACGTAACGCTTACGTAAAAATATGAAAAAGCAATAATTAAAATGAAATACAGGAACATATAAAAATATGTGGGATTGCTGGCATTGATATATTTGAGAATAAAGTCAGCTACGCTTTGAAGTGCTGGCGAGGCCGAACTACGAAAAAACTGAGCGATAACAGATGGAAATGTCATCATGGAAACTGCAAAGATGATAGGTATCATTCCAGCCTGATTAACACGAATTGGTAAATTTGCCTTCTCCCCTTTTCCACCTGTGGCACGCGTGGCGTAAGTAATTGGAATATTCCGCTGACCTTCCGTAATAAGTACAACAAAAATCAACATTGCTATTGTAAGCGCAATAAAAAGAACAAAGTAAGTTAACTTTGTTGTATCACCTCCTTGAGCAATGCCAAGCATACGGCCAACAACAGGCGGCATACCAGAAATAATACTGGCAAAGATCATCAAAGAAATACCATTACCAATACCCCTTTCTGTAATAAGCTCACCAAGCCACATAAGAAAAACAGTACCGGCCGAAATGATAATCATTATAGGCAACACCACCATTGGATCACCTATATTTGGGATCAATTGGCCTTGGGAACTCTGATTTAAAAGAATAATCATTCCATATGACTGCAAAAATGCGAGCGGAACTGTAAAGATGCGAGTGTATTGATTGATCTTACGGCGCCCTTCCATGCCTTCCTTAGAAAGCGTCTCTAGCTTAGGAATAACAACTGTCATCAACTGCATAATAATGGAAGCATTGATATACGGAGAAAGACCCATAAGTACTATGGAAAAACTCTCCATACTACCACCAGTCAACGCAGAAAATACACCAAGTAAGCTATTTTGTTCAAAAATTCTGCCAAGCGCAGCAATATTTACCCCGGGAACAGTAAGGTGAGCAGCAAATCTAAATACAACCAAAATAAAAAGTGTAAAAAGAATTTTCTTTCGAAGCGTTTTAGACTGCCAAATTTGATGAAGATATTTGAACAAAGCTTTAAATTATTGAAAATTGTAAATTGTAAATTGTAAATTTTTATATAACTTTTCCTCCAGCCTTAATTACTTTTTCTTTAGCGGTAGTAGATATTTTATGAATCTTTACTGTTAATTTTTTCTCCAATTTACCCATACCTAAAATCTTAACAGGAACATTCTTTTTAGAGATCAGACGTTTTTCAAGCAATGCTTCAATGTTTACCTCATCACCATCATTAAAAGAATTTAAATCCCGGATATTAGCAACTTGATAAGCAATTTTATTAGGATTTTTAAAGCCTTTTAATTTTGGTAAACGCATAATAAGAGGAGTTTGTCCCCCTTCAAAACCAGGACGAACATTGCTGCTTTTACGTTGACCTTGCCCCTTACAACCACGTCCGCAGTAAGTGCCTCTTCCAGAAGCATTTCCACGCCCAATGCGCTTTTTAGCCTTAGTAGCCCCTACCTTTGCTTTAATATTATTTAATTGCATTAAATTGAGAATTATATATATCGAGTGGCAATCAGCTTAGAACTTACAGCTTATAGCTTATTGCTTTTTGTCAGTTTTTTTATCATCAGATTTTTTATCCTCTGCCTTTACCTTAGGCTCAACAGAGGATGGTTCAGCAGAAGATGCCCCTTCCTTCTTAGGAGTTCCTTTCCTTTTCTCCCTCTTCTCAACTTTATCCTGAACAGGCTTTTGATCCTCCTTTGTAAATTTCTTCTGCTGGCCTTCCTTTACCGGTCTTAATGCTTCTAAAGCTTTAATGGAAGCTTGTGCATTTACCAGCGTATTTCGTGAACCTAAATTTTTACTTAAAACATTTTTAATACCAGCCAGATTTAAAATCTTTCGTAATGCACCTCCGGCAATAACACCAGTACCAGGAGAAGCTGGCATAACGAGCAATCTTGCTGCCTTATATTTAATATTTACTTTATGAGGAATGGTGTCACCTTTGGTAATCGGAACGTTAATAAGACTATTTTTAGCTTTAGTAACAGCCTTTTTGATACCAGTAACCACTTCGGATGCCTTCCCTACCCCAATGCCAACACGCCCCTTACGATCACCAATCGCAACTGTACAACGAAAGCGCAAACGACGTCCCCCTTTTACAACACGAGTAACACGATCGATTTGAAGAACCTCTTCTTCGAACTCTTTCTGTTCTTTTACGACTCTCCCTGCTTTTTTCAAATTGTTCTTAGCCATAGGTTATGTATTTATCATTTATCATTTTGGGTTGAATATTATTAATTCCGTAAATGTTAAATGTTAGATATTAGATGTTAGATGTTAAAGTTTAGGATTAAGGATTAACAATTAATGATTTAAGTTTTAAGTTGAAGCTTAGAATTTTTGACCAATTAAATACATAGGAATCATGTTAATCATTTTAATCCGATAAATCAGCGGTCAAAATTGTAACCCGCCTTCACGAGCAGCCTCAGCTAAGGCTTTAACGCGACCATGATAAAGGTATCCACCACGATCAAAAATGCAGGTCGTAACTTTTTTAGCTGCAGCTTTTTTAGCAATATCAATACCAACCTGTTTTGCAAGTTCCGTACCTTTAGCTTTTTTAAGTTTAAGACTAGAACTTGCAGCAATTGTTTTACCTGCCTTATCATCGATTAACTGAGCATAAATTGCATCTGAACTTCGAAATACTGCAAGTCTTGGTTTAGCGGCAGTGCCACTCACCTTTGAGCGAATTCTAATTTTACGTCTTTTCCTTTGTTGTTCTTTACTTAACTTCATTTGAAAATTGAAAATTGAATATTAAATGAAAAATGAAAATTTATGATTAGTCTCCACCAGATGCAGCAGCTTTACCGGCCTTTCGCGGAACATGTTCACCAACATAACGAATACCTTTCCCCTTATAAGGTTCAGGTGGACGGAAGCTTCGAATATTTGCAGCGAATTGACCAACAGATTGCTTATCAATACCAGATATTACAACTGTATTTTTTTGATCTTCATGCATTTTAACTTCTACGCCCTCAGGAGCTTCTAATTCGATAGGATGAGAGAAGCCAAGATTAAGTGTGATCTTTTTACCACTAACCTGAGCACGATAACCTACACCAATAATCTCTAAGCGCTTTTCAAAAGCAGTGGATACACCAGTAACCATATTGCCTATAAGAGCGCGTGTTAAACCGTGCAGGCTGCGTTCTTTTGGTTCATCGCCACTACGCTTAACAGTGATAGTATTATTTTTATAAGTTACTTGCATCAAAGGATCAAAAGTAAATTCTAATTCACCTTTCGAACCTTTAATTTTAATGTGATTACCACTAAGTGTAACCTCTACTCCTTCTGGCACTATGATTGGCTGTTTTCCTATTCTAGACATTTTATAAAATTATAAGATTCAAGATTCAAGATTCAAAATTAATTTTTTAATTTTCAATTTTGAATTTTTTAATTAATAAATTACCACACCTCACAAATTAATTCTCCTCCTACTCCACTTTTACGCGCCTCATCGCCAGTCATAACACCTCTTGGTGTAGACACAACTGATATTCCATAACCATTCAATACGGGTTTAAGCTGATCTTTCTTTAGGTAGATTCTTTGCCCAGGCTTACTGACGCGTTTTAGATTCAATGACTTAACTTCAGGATTCAAATTAATAATTACATCACCAAAAGGACCATTCTTTTCAACTTGAAAATCAACAATAAATTTCTTGTTTTTCAGAACCTCAAGTATAGCAACTTTTAGTTTTGAATAAGGAACTATTGTCTTTTCATGTTTTGCCTTTATCGCATTACGTATGCGAGTCAATAAATCTGCAATCGGATCTGTAATCATAATTTGAACTTAATTATTTAAATTTAATTTGGAATTTGGGATTTGGGATTTGGAAATTGTGAACGAAGTGAGCCTTACCAACTGGATTTTTTAATACCCATAATCTCACCTTTTGCCGCAAGCTCTCTGAAACAAATGCGGCAAATTTCAAAATGACGTAGATATCCACGTGGACGCCCACATAATTTGCAACGATTATATGTACGTACCCACTTTTTAGGCATTTTGCCATTTGCCAAAGCCTGGATAAATTTTCTCTTTCTTCTCTCTGTTTTAACGATAAGTGCTTTTCTAGCCATGAATTTTAGTTAATAGATTATTGAAAATTGTAAATTGTAAATTTAAAATTATTACAGTTCTTTAAACGGAAATCCAATTTGTTTTAATAAAGCAAGTCCCTCGCGATCATCTTTAGCCGTAGTTACAACTGTAATTTGCAAACCATGCACATTTAAAACATCATCAGGATTAATTTCAGGAAAAACTAAAGACTCTTTAAATCCAATGCTAAAATTACCTTTTCCGTCAAATGCCTTAGGATTTAAACCACGAAAATCACGAATACGAGGTATTGCAATATTAACCAAGCGATAAATAAATTCATACATAGCCTTGCCACGTAAAGTAACAGTAATACCAACAGGCATGTCTTTTCGTAATTTAAAATTAGAAATAGCTAATTTGGCCTTGGTAATTACAGGCTTCTGACCAGTAATCTTCGCAATATTTTCAATAACATCAGAAAAATCTTTCGTGTTTTTAGTAAGTGTTCCAATACCAACATTAACCTGAACCTTTTTAATGCGCGGAACAGCTAAAACATTTTTAATGTTCAGTTCTTTTTGTAAGGTTGGAATTGTCTTTGATTTAAATGTTTCGTAATATGACATTGAAAATTAAATGAAAAATGAAAATTGATAAATGATAAATGTTATTTCTTCTTTTTCTCTACTTTAGAAATAGCTTGTTCAATAGATTCACCACACTTCTTACAAATTCTATATTTTTTACCTTTCTCCGGAATATTATAGCCAATGCGAGTGGTCTTATTACAATTCGGACATATGGCCATGACATTTGAAACATCAAACGGAGCTTCGTATTGAATTTTTTGACCAGCGCGCGTAGAAGTTTTTTTAATATGCTTTGTTCTAATATTAATTTTTTCTACAGTAATCCGATTGGTTTTTTTATAAACACGCATAACTTTTCCGGTTTTACCCTTATATTTACCAGCAACTACCAATACTTTGTCTTGAACTTTGAATTTCATTTAGGATTTAAGATTTAGAATTTAAAATTAATGTTTCAGCTTAGGACTTAAAGCTTATAAAACTTCCGGAGCTTGAGAAATAATTTTTTGATATCCTTTTGCGCGGAGTTCACGAGCGATTGGACCAAACACACGTGTTCCTTTCGGCATTCCTTCATTACTCACAATCACAACAGCATTATCATCAAAACATAGATAGGAGCCGTCAGATCGTCTAATTGCTTTTTTAGTACGAACCACAACAGCCTTTTGAACAGTGTGATTTTTAACAACACCTTTTACGGAAGCGCTTTTTACAGCAACTACTACAAGATCTCCGATTCTTGCATAACGACGCTTAGAGCCACCAAGCACCTTGATGCACATAACTTTTTTTGCTCCTGTGTTGTCTGCTACATTGAGCAGTGACTGAGGTTGAATCATGGGTAGTAGCGAGAAATCCGTTCCGAATGAAATGGTGGCCGTTAGGCCGAATGAAATGAGGATAAAAGTTTATACAATTTAAGAAGTGAAACGTAGGAAATTGTGTGAACTTTTAAGGATTTCCCTATTGGGTTAAAATTTAAAATTTATTTATTAAGTAACTACTTTCCAGTGTTTAAGTTTGCTAATGGGTTTAGTCTCAGAAATAGTAATAGTATCTCCGATATTAAACTTAGTTGGATCGTCTGAGTGAGCATAAAACTTTTTAGAAACCATATAGCGCTTCTTATATTTAGGATGACGTTTATAAGTTTGCACACTTATAACGATTGTCTTTTGCATCTTATTACTTGTGATTGTTCCGGTTTTAGTCCTCATGAATGAAAAATGAAAAATGATAAATGAAAAATTTAAATGTTAGTTGCCTTTTCGATCATCTCTTCCAAATCCAACTCCTTTAAAATGGTTTTAATTTGGGCAATATATTTTTTATGTTTAGAAACAAAGGTGGAATCTTTAAGATGTTTGGTTTTAACACCAATTCGAACGCGTACCATTTCAGTCCGAGCACTTTCCAGCTCTTTCAATAATTCCTTCTTTGTTGATGAACGTAATTCTTGAATTGAAAGCATATTTATTATTGATGACGTAATACAACTTTAGTTTTAATTGGTAATTTCGAATCAGCTAAACGTAAAGCTTCGCGTGCAAGTTCTTCAGATATACCATCCATTTCAAAGATAATTCTTCCTGGTTTAACGCGTGAGACATAGAATTCAACACCACCCTTACCAGAGCCCATAGGTACCTCTGAAGCCTTTCTGGTAATAGGTGTGTGAGGGAAAATTCGAATCCAAATCTTACCACCACGTTTGACTGCACGTGTCATAGCACGACGAGCCGCTTCAATTTGACGTGAAGTAAGCTCCCCGGCTGTTATAGCTTTAAGTCCAATTGATCCAAAACTAACGCTATTTCCACCTTTAGATTTACCAGCTAACACACCGCGAGCTCGATGGAGTTTCCTATACTTTTGTTTCTTTGGTTGAAGCATTATGGAAATTAGAAATTAAATAAAAATTGTAAATTGAAAATTGTAAATTGTAAATTGAAAATTGTAAATTATTTTTCCTCCTTTGCCTTTACCTTAATAGATTCGCCAGTTTTTTTCTTTTTAAACACCATTCCTTTGTAAACCCATACTTTTATTCCAATAACACCATAAGTTGTATTAGCATTCACCTGAGCGTAATCAACATCAGCACGTAATGTGTGCAAAGGAATGTTTCCATCTTTATAGTATTCTCTGCGAGCGATTTCAACACCATTGAGTCGTCCAGCTACATGAATTTTTACTCCTTTTGCACCAGCTTCAATTGCTTTTTGTAATGCCATTTTAACTGCACGGCGATAAGCAATACGTCTTTCAATTTGAACGGCTACCAATTCACCAATTAACTGAGCACTTAAATCAGGATCTGGAATTTCTAGAATATTAACCTCAATATTCTCATTAAACTTTCGGCTCAACATATCTCGTAAATCTTCAATCGCAACACCCTGTCTTCCAATAATTAAACCTGGCTTTGCGGCATGAATGTTAACAACAACTTTTTTAGCAGAACGTTCAATCTCTATTTTGGTAACTCCAGCATTTTTAAGCTTCTCATTTATTACTCGCCTTAGGGCCAAATCGGCATGAAAGCGTTTTGCATAATCTTTGCGACCTGCAAACCACCTAGAATCCCAAGTATTAATAATGCCGATGCGTAAGCTTTTTGGATTTACCTTCTGACCCATAAGTATTTAATTAAATGAAAATTGAAAATTGAAAAATGTTGTAAATCCGCCGTGGCGGGAAAAATTATTTCTTTTTAGTCTCAGTTTTTTTAGCCCCGCTTAGCGGGGGGTTTTTCACCTCTTTCTTCTCAATTTTTTTCGTTGTTTCGTCGTCTCGTCGTTTCGTCGTTTCGTCCTTTAGTTGTTTCGCCTGCCCCGAACGTAGCTGCGGGGTCGTTTCGTCTTTTAGAACCCCAACCTCAACAGTAATGTGTGATGTCCTTTTTCTGATAGGATGCACTCTACCGCGAGAAATGGGCAAAGAGCGTTTATAAGTTGGACCTTTTGTTACGAGTAACTGCGTAATATATAGATCATCAATTTTTTGCTTAAAATTATTCTTAGCATTATGTGCTGCTGAGTGAACTACTTTATAAATAATCTCTGCTCCTTTCTTTGGCATGAATTTAAGTAAAGAAAGTGCTTCGCTTACTTTTTTTCCACGCACCATTCCAGCGACAAGATTCGCTTTTTTTGGTGAGATCCTAGTTCTTCGTAATGCTGCCTTCATACTTTAAATTAATTGAAAATTGTAAATTGTAAATTGTTATGCTTGAGTTTTAGCCATCTTACCTCCGTGAGATTTGAACTTACGTGTTGGAGAGAATTCGCCTAACTTATGACCTACCATATTCTCAGTAACATATACAGATATATGAGTTTTGCCGTTGTGGACACCAAGGGTATGACCTACAAACTCAGGTGGGATAGAACAACTGCGTGACCAGGTTTTTATCACCCTCTTTTGCCCAGAAGCTTCCATTATCTGGACTTTCTTAAGCAATTTAGGGTCAACGTACATTCCTTTTTTTAGACTCCGGCTCATAAGTTGTTAGTTAAATGAAAATTGTAAATTGTTTGAATCCGCCTCAGGCGGAGTAAATTGAAAATTGTAAATTGTAAATTGTAAATTGTAAGAAAAAACTAACGTTTTTTCTTACGACGTCCTTTAATAATAAGGTGATCTGTATATCGCAGGCGACGGGTCTTTACACCAAGTGCAGGCATACCCCAAGGAGTTTTTGGTGTTTTAGGACCAATAGCAGTATGTCCTTCACCACCTCCATGTGGATGATCACAAGCATTCATAGACTTACCAAGTACTTGAGGACGACGCCCCATCAAACGTTTTCTGCCAGCTTTACCAATAATTACATTGCTGTGATCTATATTGCTCACAATACCAATAGTCGCGTAACAATCTTTTGATACATAACGAACGGATCCGGAAGGAAGTGTAACCTGGGCAAGTTCGCTGTCGAGTGATGTCACTTTACCAGACGAACCAGCACTGCGAATCATTTGTGCACCTTTACCAACTTGCACTTCTAAATCATGAATACCAAAGCCAACAGGAATATTACGAATTTGCATACGGTTGCCAGCTTTAACTTTGGCTTTTTCACTGCAAATTACATGATCACCAGCTTTTAACTTTTCAGGCGCTAAGATATAACGTCTTTCTCCGTCTTTATAGAGCAATAAAGCAATAAAGGCTGTGCGATTTGGATCGTATTCAATAGATTCAACTTTAGCTGGAATATTTAATTTATCAAAACGCTTGCCATCTATAACTCGATAAAGGCGTTTAACACCTCCGCCCCTATGACGAACTGTAATTCTCCCTTGATTATTGCGACCAGCCTTTTTAGCTTTAGGTTTAAGCAAGCTCTTTTTAGGCTTCTTTGAGCTAAGCTCGCTGTAATCAACAACGCTCATTCCTCTGCGACCCGGTGTTGTAGGATTATACTTTTTTACTGGCACAGTATCAAGGATTTAGGATTAAAGATTTAATATTAAGGATTATATTCAGTCTTAAGTTTTAAGTCTTAAGAATTAAGCTGAAGCTTATGACTTATGACTTACAACTTAAGACTTTTGAGTTTTTACTTTATTAACATCAAGAGTCTGTTTCGGTTTTAATGTAATAACTGCTTTCTTAGCTGTATGGCGCCTTGTAATTTCTTTGCTGCGACCTACCTTTCGTACTTTTTTTCGAACCGGGATAATATTCACTCCTTCCACATTAACACCATAAGCCTTTTCAATAGCTTTAGTAATTTCAATTTTATTAGCGTTCAAATGAACCAAAAACGTATATTTGCGCTTTTCCTGAGCTCCAGTGCTCTTTTCCGTTACAATCGGTGATATCAATACATTTGATAGGTCCATAATATATTTTGGATTTCGTATTTCAGATTTTGCATTCAATTGCGAAATCAGAAATGCGAAATGCTAAATTATTTTAAAAATAGTTCTTCAGCCTTCTTCAAAGCTGACTCCAAAAACATAACCTTCTCGTATTTAAGGAGATCATGTGGATTTAAATAATTAACTAAAATTACTTTTACATTAGGTAAATTGCCAGCTGCTTTCTCTAAATTCACATCTTTCTCTCCTGCTACAACAAGCAATGAGCGCTCGACCGGAAGCTTAGACATCATTGCGGTAAAATCTTTTGTCTTTGGTGTTTTGACTTCAAATTTGTTCAAAGCAAAAATCTCATTGTCACCTGCTTTTTGGGATAAAACTGAGAATAATGCGCCGCGACGGGCTTTCTTTGTCATATTCTTTGAATAATTTCTATCATTTCTAGGACCAAAAGCAACACCACCACCACGCCAAATTGGGTTTCGGGTAGAACCAAAACGTGCACGTCCAGTACCTTTTTGACGCCATGGCTTACGACCTCCGCCACGAACCTCTCCGCGAGTTTTTGTGTGTGCAATAGGCTGTCTTGCATTGGCCATTTGCCTTATAAGAGCAAGCCTAACCAATTCCTCATGAACAGGAGCCTTAAACATGCTATCTGACACATCAACTGTGCCTTTCTTCTCCCCCGCTTGTGTATAGAGATCTATTTTCATTAATTTGAGAATTGAAAATTGAGAATTATTTGTAAATTGTAAATTGTAAATTTAAAATTTAATATATACGTATCCATTATTCGCTCCAGGAATTGGCCCTTTAATCGCCACAACATTATCTTTAGCAACAATAGTGACAACAGGGCGCTTCTTGAGTGTTACGGTGTCTATACCCATATGACCAGGCATCTTCTTACCCTTTAGCACCCTACCAGGCTTAGCACACGTACCGATTGAACCAGGTTCACGATGGTGATGAGAGCCATGGGACTCAGGACCCCGAGAGAATTTATGGCGTTTAATTACACCTTGATACCCTTTACCTTTTGAAGTAGAAACAATTGTAACTTCTTCAACTTCTTTTAATGAATCAAGTGTAATTTTTTGGCCCTTTTTATAGTCACCAGTGCTTTCAACGCGGAATTCCTTCAAAGCTTTAAACTTTTTGTTTTTAGAAGGATTTTTGTACGCATCAAAGCCTAGGACTATCGCCGGATATCCGTCCTTATCCTCCGTTTTAACGTACACAACCTCATTTGGTTCGCACTGAACGAAGGTGACAGGGATCACACAACCATCATCTTGAATGACTTGGCTCATTCCTAATTTTTTGCCAATTATTCCAGGCATAGTATTTATTGGTTAAGGAGGTTTTTGGCTCTGCCTAAACCCCACAGTTAACATAAATTTGATTTTGCCTGTCTATTTTACCGATCAAAAAGCCAAAGTCAAGGAAAAAATGGACAATTTGTCTACTTTTTAAAAAAAACGAAAAACAGATGTCTATCACCAGGCACCAGGCACTAGGCACTAGGCACTAGTCTATGTGTAAAAAAACAAAAAAACAGCCCCAACTGAGGCTGTCTATCACCAGGCACTAGGCACAAGGCACCAAGCACTAGTTATAACATTTTGATTTCAATATCTACACCCGCAGGCAGTGACAAGTTTGTTAAGGATTCGATTGTACTAGAAGTAGTCTCCCTTAAATCGATCAGTCTCTTATGAATTCTCATCTCAAATTGCTCACGAGCATCCTTTGCGACAAAAGTAGACCTATTAATAGTGTACTTTTTAATTTTAGTCGGCAAAGGAATTGGCCCAGCAATAATAGCCCCTGTACGTTCCGCAGTTTCGACAATTATTTGTACAGCTTTATCAATGATCGTGTGATCAAAAGCTTTTAAAGTAATACGAATGCGCTGTATAGCGGTTTTTTCCTTCTTGGCCATGGGTATCTAATTGTTATAAGACTTGTCCGAAGATATTGGTCCCTGTCCCCGCCGTGGCGGGAGTAAATAATCTTTATAGTCCCGACGACGGGGGTCATCGGGATCAAAAAACTATTTAGTTACTTTAGTTACAACACCAGCACCTACTGTACGACCGCCTTCACGGATAGCGAAGCGAGTACCTTCATCAAGAGCAATAGCTTTACCAAGAACAATATTCAATTGAATATTGTCACCAGGCATTACCATTTCAGTTCCAGCAGGAAGGATTACTTCACCGGTTACATCGGTAGTACGGATGTAGAATTGAGGTTTATAACCTTTAAAGAATGGAGTATGACGTCCGCCTTCTTCTTTGCTAAGTACATAGATCTTAGCTTCGAATTCTGTATGAGGAGTAATTGTTCCAGGCTTAGCGATAACCTGACCTCTTTCAATATCATCACGTTCTACTCCACGTAAAAGAAGACCTACGTTATCACCAGCCTGACCCTGATCAAGAAGTTTGCGGAACATCTCAACACCGGTAACAACAACTTTTTTAGTCTCTTTAAGACCAACAATTTCAACTTCCTCATTAACCTTAACAATACCTTGTTCTACACGACCAGTAGCAACAGTACCACGGCCTTTGATAGAGAAGATATCTTCAACAGGCATCAGGAATGGTTTATCGAGAGCACGTTTTGGCTCTGGAATATAGTCATCAAGTCTTGCAAGAAGCTCAATAATAGGCTCAGCATCCGGACCAGTTGGATTTTCAAGTGCCTTAAGAGCAGACCCTCTGACAATAGGAATATCATCACCAGGGAATTCATATTTAGTAAGAAGTTCACGAATTTCCATTTCAACTAAATCAAGAAGTTCCGGATCATCTACCATATCGCATTTGTTTAGGAAAACAACGACATATGGTACATCTACCTGACGGGCAAGTAGAATGTGTTCGCGAGTCTGTGGCATAGGACCATCAGCCGCAGAGACAACAAGAATAGCACCGTCCATTTGAGCGGCACCAGTAATCATGTTTTTAACATAATCAGCATGTCCAGGACAATCCACGTGAGCGTAGTGACGCTTATCGGTTTCATATTCCTGATGAGAAGTAGCGATAGTAATTCCGCGTTCTCTTTCTTCTGGAGCGTTATCGATTTGATCGAAAGCTACAGCTTTATTAACACCGCCCATCTTTGCAGCGGCTACCGCAGTAATGGCAGCAGTTAACGTAGTTTTACCATGATCAACGTGACCAATAGTACCTACATTCACATGTGGCTTACTGCGATCAAATGTTCCTTCAGCCATAAAATATTAGATTAAAGATTAAAAATTCAAGATTAAAGATTCAATAATTAATTTTGTAATTTTGAATTTTGAATCTTGAATAAAATATAAGCAGAGAGATTCTAGCAGATAGCATTTTTTCTGTCAAAAGATTTTTATCATGCCCACAATCCCTCAGGATTATTCCGATCCAATTCCCACCTTTCCGGATTATCATAAATATACCCACGAATTTCATTCAGAGATTTTTCGTTGCGGATAATGTGGTCGTAAAATCGTGCTTGCCATTTGAAATTTGGGTGTCCGTTTTTATTGCATATTCGTTTAACGGATGATTTGAAACCACGAATTATGGATGCCAGGTTGTTACGTTGTGGGCCAAATCGGTTGGGAGTCCATTCATCATTATTCCGTAGAGACGCATTGCAATGCGTCTCTACATTGGTTGAATTGATGTTATTACAACCAATGATCGTATTCGTGGGTGGATCAGGATTGTATATTTGTATTATTCCATGCACATGATTCGGCATTACAATAAATTCATCCAACCGTACGTTATTACGTAATTCACCGGTTTTTCTCCATTGTTCGTGTACAACACACCCAATATCCGATAATCCCATAACATAATTACGGACATCACCAAAATGTTTCACCATATTTTTCGTGCAAATCGTAACAAAATACCACCCATCAGACGAATAATCCCAATAGGATAGGCGGATGGATTTTATACGATATTTTTCCTGATATAATTCACTATTAAAATCATTTAAGCACATAAAATTCATTAAAATACAAAACTAGAATCAAAACCTACCACAAAAACAATCACCAGGTCAATTAAATTAATCCACTATCCGAGCCACAACTCGAGCCACCATCCGAGCCACTATTCGGAAGCCTCCCCTTCCGGCACAGTAAAGCAGTCCAAATTAATAATGTTCATCCCCCTATCACCACTGGTAATTGGTACAGGCTGGCAGGATGAAGCCTCATCCATCATTTTATTAACTGCGGCAGTAACACCCCTATTATAAGAAACACCGGCAACATATACCCTTAAACGATTATATTCACCATAAAGTACATATAAAGTAGCAAAGATAATCCAGACTATAAATAGTACCTTCCATATCTTACCGGCATCCCAATCGCATCTAAATCTGTGTTTAAACATAGTTTTTAAATTTTTAATTTTAAATTAATCTTCAGACTCACCCCCGCCAAGCTCGTTCTTACAATCGGTTTTAAGCTCTTCGTCAGTTAACTCGTCACAACGAGCAGCATCACCGGAATCGTAAATATCATCAAGTAAATCTACTTGAATATATTGATTCACCTCTTTTTCACAATAAGCCTTTAAGCCTTTTGCATCAGATAATGTGGCACAAGTACTTACATCATAAGATTCCGTCACCACTTCCCCATCTACAGTAACAAGAGGCTCTATAGCAGCTTGTAATGCATCGTATTCTTCGACTGTGACAGGTCCAACAATTCCTGATTCATTAATATGCTCCTGACAACCTTCTATCATATGCTCAGGCAATTCAGCACAACGAACTAGGTCATATGTATCACGGATTTCATCATTTAACACACTAGAAGCAAGTGCACTTTGCGCTGCATAGCATTCTTCCTGTTTTTCTACATCGCTTAACATATCACAAGTGATAGTTTTTATTACCATGTCTTCTTCGGTATTAGCAACAGGCTCAGTAGATTTTATTAGTGGATTTGTACAACCAGCAAGTAACACAATACTTAGTGCTAATAAAAGAAGGGTTTTAATTGAATATTTCATGCGTTTTAAAAATTAAAACTTAAAATTTAGAATTATTATTGTTTATTTTCAAGAGCTTCAATTCTTAACACCAAATCATCAATTATCTTTTGCTGATCCTTAATGGCATTAACAAGAGCCACATTAACAGCATGCATATCAAAATCTAAATACCCATCTTCATCTTCATCAACAGCTTCAGGAAAAGGAATCTGTACCTCTTGAGCTATAAAACCAATATCATAACCCTCATTAGTAGTTAGCCCCTTCGGATTATCAGCCTTAAATCTAAATAAAACAGGATTTAGCTGAAGAATTTCATTCAACCCCTTTTCATAGTCTCCTTTTATATCTTTAAGACGAGCATCCGAATAATTAGACCAAGTAGAACCGCTATCCTTATAAGCTTGGTCATTAGTATCATTAAAATAAAATCTATCACCAAAATCATTTTCTGGCTCAAACACCAAGTCTCCGTTTGTAGAATATATCTCCCAATGATCACCACCCCACTCTTCTATAAATAAAGATTCTTCAACAGCCAAGTCATCATCAACTCTAACGACATCATTAACAGAATCACCATCGGCCCTAAGCACAATAGAACCGAAATTTGTCTCAACCATTAGATCGTAATCTTCATTATAAATTTTGCCATAAGCAAATATGTTCTCAGGATCATGAATCCACATGCTGCCACTTGTAACTACACTATTACCAACATACAAATCATCACCAAGCATAATATCCTTTTCCACATACAAATCACCATCATCTGATGCAGGATTCATATCTCCATGCGAACCATCAGTAACAACAAGATTGCCATCAATTTCAGCAGTACCATACACATCTAATTCTTCACTAGGAAAAGCAGTTCCTATGCCAACATATCCATTAGACCTGTTAATCCCCATAGAAAAAGTATCAAAAATACCATCCCCATCATCATCAGACCTAAAATACAATTTATTTAATATTCCATCATATATCATTTCAAAACCAAGAGGCTCCCCAGGGTTATATTCTTCTGTTAAAACTAAACGTGAGCTAGTGTTGTTAACATCCGTATTAATAGTAAGGGTTGGACTAGTGTCTTTAATTAAAACATCGCCACCCATAATACCTAATGTGCTTTCATCCGTAACTTCATAAGAACCACTTAAACCAATACCAAAAGAATTACCACCAGAAACAATGATATTTTTACCTATTGCTGTTGAAAAACTACCAGTTGCTTCAGTATAATAACCTATTGCTGTTGAAGAATTACCAGTCGCCTGAGCGTTATAACCTAGTGCTGTTGAATTATCAGCACTTGCCTCAGCCTTATAACCTATAGCAACAGAATTATTACCACTTGCAATAGGGCCTATAAGCGAACCACCACTACCCATAGCTACAGCATAATCCCCAGTAGCCTGAGCATTATACCCCATTGCGAAAGAGCCATAACCTATCGCATCTGAACCAAGACCTCCCGCAAAAGAATTCTCACCACTTGCAACAGTATTCTTATTTATTGCAGTTGAGGCAATACCGCTTGCAACAGTACCATTACCCATTGCAGTTGAATTAAGTCCGCTAGCCTGAGTTGTAAAACCCATCGCAATTGAATTATCCCCTGACGCATCTACACTATATCCAATCGCTACAGCATAATCTCCTGTTGCAGAAGAGCTACCAGAACCAGCAATAAATGCAGGCTCAGCATTAGCCACAGTATGTAGTAATGCTTCAGGGCTATCTATTCCAATGCCTACCTGGCCACCATCATAATAAATCCCATAAGGAACTCCTTCATAGTCAGCCACACTCCAAAGCCCACCTCCTCCACCTTCATCATTCGCACATACCCAATTACCGCCAATATATTTTGACACCTGACCCTCGCCACAACAAGAAGCACTGCTACCAAGATTTACATCTTGCTTGGTACAGTTAGGGGGGTCATATTCATAACATCCCTGAGTACAGCTAAAACGCCATTCATGATCACCAGTAAGACCACCATGAACGCTAAAACAGCTAGGCGTTGCACCCTCTAGACTCTCTATATGCGTACTACAATCCCCAGCATAATAGTCATTGCCCGGATCTTCACAAACTATAATAGGGTAACAATCCTCACTTAATCCTGCAAAAACGTATTGAGGGAAAATAAGTACTAAACCAATAATTACAAATAATAATGTTTTTTTCATGATAAAAAATAAATAAATATTATTTACAGCAAGCAAATTTAAATGACTGATTGCAAGGGGTTACGGCACCATGCCCACCATCAACGGTATCAAAAACCCAAACATTTCCAAAAATATCAGAATCATCCGTTGTCCAGCCATTACAGTCATTTACCTCATCAGTAATATACGCTGGCGAACCAGTGTTAACCCAAACTATACCATCAGAGTTCTCAATAAACCAGTCATGATTTACATATGTATTGATAATCTCTTGAGGTGTACAAACATGCGCATCATTAACAACAGGAGCACCCTGACCAGGATGACCAGGAGGCCACGCGCTAAGCACACTAGAGCACACATTATTAGCAATCTCATAACCATTAAAACCCCCAGGCCAATAATTAAAATCACCATCCCAAGATCCCATACTATAACCAACAACCCTACCTGTAATAGCACCTTCCCAACTTAATTCAAATGATTCATCCATGTCATCATCATTGGCCACTAGAATATATTCAAATAAACTTGCACCATCCATATCCACCCCATCCCCACCGATTGGCGACTGCCAAATTGGTTCATACTCTTCCGTTACTATATTATAAACAGCAGTTAAAACATCCCCTTCACTAGCCCCAGACATATCTATCACATCCCCCTCCCCCTCAACAGCTACATTAATTTGTTCGCCAAGTTCTCCATACCAATCTTCAGCTTCATCTTGATACACTTTTTGCAACTGAACACACTCACCATCTACAGTTACATCACCTATTGCTATATACCCACTCGCACAATTAGTACAATCATCACGACTGGCATTGTACGCATAACCTGTTGAACATTGACATGAAGATGGGTTGTTAAAAGCATCATTTTTTGAATTGCTTGTACAAGTTACACCCAATCCATCACCACCGGGAATTCCAGAAAATGTACAAGTATTATTCCACAAATCACCCAGATCCGAATCCACACAACCGTCACTTACAACATAGTTACCAACTCCACAATTCTGACCAGGTGCGTATTGGCTACAATTTTGAGCAGCAAATATTTGATTACTAAAACCAAAAATGGTAAGTAGTAAAATTATCGATGTAAGAAGTAAAAATATCTTAGGAATTTTCATAGTTATTAAAAGCTAATAGTAAAAGCTGTTAAAAAATTTAATTATTCACAACAAGCAAAAGGTAATGACTCACCACATTTACGCATCCAACCTTCATTTTCATTAAAATCCCAATACTTACCAAAATCAGCACCACTGGCACTAGACCAGCCAATACAATCATTCGCATCTGCAGTATAACCAGGAGGACCACCATTTATCCAAGCCTCACCGCTCCATCCTATAAGAGGAAACATGAGATAATTGTTGTTAAAAAAAGTTAAAATCTCATTTACGGTACAAACATGGCTACCACTATACTCACCATCACATGCGTTATTAGCACCACCATAGCCAGATGCATCATTTCCATCATAAGTTGCAACAGTAATACCAACAAATTGAACTTCTGCCGCACCGTCTCCATCAATATATGGATCAACTACACACTCATTAAGTGCGCCACAAATAAAACCAGGTAAACAATCAAAATCAGTATCACAATCGTCACCGATATCACCATCAGGATCACCATCAGCATGACAAAAACCGTAATAACAGACATTATCAGCGGGACAGTCAGCATCATCACGACACAAATCAAAGTCATACCAATACTCAATTATCTCTTGAATGATATCCGGCAATGCATCATTCGGGTCATGGGTTGGTTCGTTGTCATACCAAACAAGCTGCCAGGCGGTGTCGGCCCAGTCTGCAACTAGCCAAACAAATGGATTAGCACTGCCATGTTCATATGCCCTATCTTCAGTAGGACCACCGGTTGCAGTTAAAAGAAAGTAATCAGGATTATCACCAAGATAAGTTGCAATATACTGAAAAACATCCTCTTTATCATCATAAAGAATCATATCGGTTAAAAGGCCAAGTCCAAAATCAGTAACATCAAAGAGTTCATCTACTAAAAATTCAAATAATTGAAACTCATCCACCGAATAACATTTGCCTGTATGGCCACGTGTATATCCAACAGGACAAATTGGCTCACAAGATCCATCGATCTTTTCATAACCTGGTATACAAGTACTGGTACACGAATTATTACAAGGGTTAGTGGTGCGATTATCATTTGCATCACTTGAACAATTCGAAGTGGTGTCCGTGTAATCATCATCAAGACAGATGTTATAAGGATTGGTATAACCTCGACAATCTCGATAACCAGAAGGACATGCACAATTATGAGTGGAACATAGATAGCCTTCAAAAGTATCATCACCATCACCATTCACATTGTCTTCACAATCAGTAATTTTAGCTTCAATAACGGAATCCAAACGACATAATCCGCCAGCATAATGGTAGCTCTCCAAACAATCCACCGTACCAGCGGGATTGGAGGTGGGACAATCGGTAACCTGGTCATCCAAAGCAAGGGCATTGGAAGCAAAAAAGCTAAACCCAGCAAATACTATGCTGATTATAAAAAGAGGAAGTAATTTTGTTTTTATTTTCATGGGAATAAAAAAAGTAATATTTTAATTATTTACAACAAGCAAAATAAAGGTCTGCATCACAGAATTGTAATGCGGCTTTATCGGAATCAAGATTCCATATTGAACCATAGCGACCATAACCACTTTGTGAAGCCACATCTACAGTCCACCCCTGGCAGTCATTAGCCAAGGTTGCGTCATGCCCCGGAGGGCCATTGTTTATCCAAACCTGCCCGCTATCAGCACCAAAAGCCCCAGGGTTGTGGTGATAGGTATTGATCATTTCATCACCTGTACAAATATGGCTCCCGGTATAAACAGTTGCACAATAATCTGAATTGGCATCTTCGTATCCCCCCGCACTACCGTCGGAAATAGTATCAGAAAGGCCAATATACATTCCAACTACACCGCTAACAGGAGCCGGCTCAACACCCGGGAATGTAACCGCAGCATATGTGTATAGAGCAAGCCCGAAAATAGCAAAAATTAGTATCCCTTTTCCAATAGGGGCGAGCACAGCTCTTAAAAGCTTTTTTAATGATGTCTTTTTCATGATTTTTGTGTTTAGTCTTACAGAAAATGTACCAAATATTTTGGGAATTTGTAAAGGGAAATCACCCAAACCCCCAGTTTTGACTTGAAAAGTGCAAGAAATGTTTGGAAATAGCAGAAAACCATTATCGCGTCGCTGTGGAGGCGTTCATAAACTCACTGTGGATGCGCACTTTGTGCTGTGGAATTGCTTTATTGTGGTTTTTTTTATTGACTAAATTATTTGAAATTGCTATAAAGCTATCCTGTATTTAAGTATTTTAATGAATAATTAGTATTAACATGTTAGTAACAAAAGTAGAAGATTTGAGGATTTATCAAATTGCAGTGAAGTTAAGAGATGAAGTTTATGAAGAAGTCCATCGTATTCCTTTTTATTGGAAAAATGATGACGTACGGCAAATAAAAAGATCATCATCTTCGGTTCCATCTAATATTGCCGAAGGTTTTGGACGAAGATTTTATAAAAAACAACTTGCTCTGTTTCTGAGCTACGCAATAGGTTCATGTGAAGAAACGCCAAATCATGCTTTTTCCTTACATAAAAGTGGATATATTACTTTAGAAAAAGCAGAATATTTTCAAAAAAAATATAAAGATCTACGCATTAGAACTATTAAATTTCGTAGCCATCAGCTTAAAAAACCACAATAAAGCAATTCCACAGGCCATTAGGCCGCATCCACAGGAAAGAAGTGGCGCCTCCACAGCGACGTAAGGAGCGTAAATTAAGATGTAATCCCTCTCGCCTCCTTAATCTTTTCCGCCACATTATTCGGCACCTTCGCATAATGAGCGAATTCCATAGTGTAACTGGCACGGCCTTGGGTCATAGAACGGAGGTCGGTTGCATAACCGAACATCTCTGCAAGCGGAACTTTGGCATTAATAGTTTTAGCTTCACCACGGTCACCCATTGCTTCAATCTGTCCACGTTTAGAATTTAGGTTGCCCATAACATCACCCATAAATTCTTCCGGCACTACAACTTCAACCGACATCATCGGCTCAAGAAGAACCGGATTTGCCTTTTTGGCACCGCGTTGGAAACAGATGGAAGCGGCCATTTTAAATGCAAGTTCGGATGAGTCCACATCATGGTAAGACCCATCGTAAAGCTCTACTTTTACATCCACTATTGGGTAACCAGCAATCACACCACGAGTTAATGCCTCTTGCACACCTTTATTCACAGGTTGGATAAATTCTCTTGGAATGCGTCCTCCAACGACTGAGTCAATGAATTCATAACCTTTACCAGCTTCGTTAGGAGAAATGCGGAGAAGTACATGACCATATTGACCACGGCCACCGGTTTGCTTTGCGTATTTTTCCTCTTCTTCAACTTCAATCTGAATGGTTTCACGATAAGCAACTTGTGGTTTGCCGACATTCGCTTCTACTTTGAATTCGCGTTTCATGCGGTCGACGATAACTTCCAGATGAAGTTCACCCATTCCGGAGATGATGGTTTGATTGGTTTCTTCGTCGGTTTTAATACGGAAAGTTGGATCTTCTTCAGCAAGTTTTTGGAGTGCAAGAGCCATTTTCTCCTGATCCGCTTTGGTTTTAGGTTCAATGGCAATTGAGATAACAGGCTCCGGAAAAGTGATTGATTCAAGAATTACTTTTTGACCGCCATCATCAACTAGCGTGCTACCGGTTCGAACTGATTTTAGACCGATTACAGCGCCGATATTACCAGCTGAAATTTCCTGAATTTCCTTACGGTCATTTGCATGCATTTGTACAAGACGGCCGATACGCTCTTTTTCTCCCTGACTGGAGTTGTAAACATAAGAACCGGATTTAAGTGTGCCGGAATAAACGCGCACAAAACAAAGGCGGCCAACGTAAGGATCGGTTGCGATTTTGAAAACAAGTGCGCCAAGCGGTTCACTTGGATCAGCATGGCGTTCAACAATTTGCTCTTCGTTATCAGCCAAATGGCCTTTTATCGGCGGAACATCAAGCGGTGATGGAAGGTAATCATTTACCGCATCCAGAAGCAGCTGAACACCTTTATTTTTAAGGGCAGTACCCGTAAGAACCGGAACAAATGTGTTTGCAATAACAGCACGGCGAATCGCAGCTTTAATATCCGCAACACCATACTCCCCGCCTCCAAGATATTTCTCCATGAACTCCTCATCTCCTTCAGCAACTTTTTCGAGCATTTTACCTCTCCACTCTTCCGCTTGAGCTTTCATATCATCCGGGATTTCAATCTCTTCCATTTCTTTACCCATATCATCTTTATATATTGTCGCTTTCATCTCAATAAGATTGATAAGCCCTTTAAAGCCAGCTTCAATTCCGATAGGAAGCTGGATTGGAGCCGCAGTTTTTGTTAAGCGATTGATAATACTTTGAAATGACTTAAAGAAATCCGCACCGGTTCTGTCTAATTTGTTGATAAAACACATGCGGGGAACCATATATTTATCGGCTTGTCTCCATACAGTTTCAGACTGAGGTTCAACACCTGCAACACCATCAAATACAACAACACCGCCATCCAGAACACGCATTGAGCGCTCTACTTCAGCGGTGAAATCCACATGGCCGGGAGTGTCGATAATATTATATTGATAATCCTTCCAGAAACATGTAGTAGCAGCGGATGTAATGGTGATACCACGTTCCTGCTCCTGTTCCATCCAGTCCATAGTAGCCTCACCTTCATGCACTTCACCAATTTTATAATTGATTCCGGTATAATAAAGAACACGTTCGGTAACAGTAGTTTTACCTGCATCAATATGCGCGATAATACCGAAATTACGTACCATATCGAGTTGCTTTTTGTAGTCAATGTCAGCCATTTTTAAAAGAAAATTATTTAATTAAAAATTTGCGAAAAAAGTATACAGATTAGTGCAAAAAAGACAAGAGAATATTGTCTGAACTGTGATTCATGTGATTATCCTGATGGCCATGATTTTTATATATACGTACATCGTAGAGACGTTGCATTGCAACGTCTCTACGAATGGAAATCATAAAAATCATTTCAATCATAAGAAATCACAGTTCAGACAAAAGGGTCACTAGACATTGATTTTATGTCCTATTTAAGGTATAATATACAGATACGATCATAATTCGTAATTCGTAATTTTGAATTCGAAATTGAAACATATTTGGTTAAAAGAAAAAAACCCGCTCCTGGCAGGTGTGTTTATTTATGCAGATGCACAACAAGGCCCTTCCCCCACTTTTGAAGATTTAGAAGCAAGAGCGGATAGGCTTTATTGTCCATATCTTGAAGAGCTATATCTAAATTCACCCAAAGCCAGAGAAGACACAGAAAGCACAATCAGCACTATTAGAGCATGGATGGGAGATATAATACGTTTGGGTAAACAGGGTTTGGTGGATGAACTGACACAAATGTATAACAGAAGATATTTTGATGAAGAGATGAAAAGGGAATTTGATCGCGCAAAAAGATATGGAACAACATTTTCATTGTTAATGCTAGATATCGATAAATTCAAAGAGGTAAATGATGCCCTGGGTCACCCAGGTGGAGATAAGGCACTAAAAATGGTTGCAAAAATAATAGAAAAAGTTATGAGGGATACAGATATTGCAACACGTTATGGTGGTGAATAATTTGGAATCATCTTGCCGAACACAGGTAATGCCGACGCCATAACCGCCGCAGAAAGAATAAGATCTGGCATGAAAGAAGAATTAAAACCATTTTTAATACAAGAATATGGTGACCTAGCCGAACAGTTAATGGGCACGGTATCCATTGGTATAGCAACTTTTAGAGGAGAGGAAAAGGCTGAAGAAATAGTGGAAAGAGCAGATAGAGCTTTATACAAGGCAAAAGGAACTGGAGAATTTGAGGGTCTGGTACCAGAAGAAATGCTAAGAAATCGTGTCGTTAATGGAGACACGGAACTCACGGGCATCCATGATCAAAGGGCAGAAATACAAAAAACAATGGCATCACCAGAAATAACCAGGTTAATAAGATTGGCTATTGAAGGGTTCAGTGATGAAGAAGTGCCAGACAAAGAAGGCTACTTGCAGGAAATAACTGAAATAATATCAAATCTACCTGCAAAACTAATAAGAAAAATACCTGACAGGATCGAAACATCTGGAAAATACCCTGACTTATTAATGAATGAACTCAGACATTTAGCAGAAATTGCAAAACGTGAAGAAGCGGCTTAGATAACTAAAAAACTAACTTAAGCTGCTGTTTAAATCTAACCCTAAGAAATCTGGTTGTTTCTCCTCTTTTTATAGCTGTTTGTTCATCAGGCCTAATTTCAAAATTAGCAGCAGGATTTTGCGCTAATGCAAGCACACCCTCTATCAGCTGTCTATCAATTTCTGTCGCCCTTTCAGGACCAGCAATATCTCTCTGCTCCAAAAGCATCAAAAGAACAGAGGAGTTAACACGAGCAGTAGCCCTTTGATCAGGAGTTACCTCCGAGTATTGAGGAGATGAAACTGACATAAAAATCTATCTTAATGGGATTTATTGTATGACCTTTTTTTAAAATTGTCAATATTAAAGGGTTTATTATACAACATATCAATTTTTATGCAACAAATTAAGAAATTTACAAGTCAAAAATCTTAAGCAATTTTCAAAGACCATATTTTTAAAATCATGCAAATACATATGATTGATTTTTGGCTTCAAATAAGGTATAATATTTAGATTTAAATCAATTGAAAAAACAAAAATAAAACTGTTGCGCAATAATATTTTACATACATTTTGGCTTGTTTTGTACCACGCACACGCGTGCACGCGTATATATATACGCGCATGCATGGTCGTGTTATTTTTGTGTTTAGCTTTCACTATCACAAACAACGCACTAGCTCAAAGTAGTAGTGCAAGTTACAGGTTGGACTACGAACGTAATGTTTCCGACGCCGGTTACAAAACATCTGCAAGCTACAACCTGATCGGTGCTATCACCAGCTTTAGCGCAGAAGGAGACTCTGCGAGCTACAACATGAGAAATGTTTATGCGGGACTCGCCTTTGCTCCTATTGGCCCTACTTGTGGCAATGGTGTGATAGAAGGAACTGAACAATGTGAAGGAAACAATTTCAACGGATTAACTTGTGCCAGCTTTGGTCACACCCAGGGATTTTTAACATGTGTGAGCTGCCAGATTGTAAACCAATGCTGGAGCCCTCCTAGCGGTGGAACTGTTTGTGGTGATGGATTTAGAGAAGGCGGTGAACAATGTGATGATGGAAACAAAATAAGTGGTGATGGATGTTCTGCGGGCTGCCGAATTGAATACGCTGATTGTGGTAATGGAATTATAGAACTTGGAGAAGAATGTGATGATGGAAATGTAAACACAGGCGACGGATGTACTCCTACATGTAAAGTTGAAGGCGGAGAGGGTGAAGGTGAAGGAGAGGGTGAAGGTGAAGGTGAAGGAGAAGGAGAAGGTGAAGGTGAGGGTGAAGGTGAGGGTGAAGGAGAAGGTGAAGGTGAGGGTGAAGGTGAGGGTGAAGGTGAAGGTGAAGGTGAAGGTGAAGGAGAGGGTGAAGGAGAAGGAGAGGGTGAAGGTGAAGGAGAGGGTGAAGGAGAAGAAGAATTCGAACCATTACCTCCAACACTAATTCCTGAGAAAGTTAGAGGTGTAGCACCTGAACTTACATTCCACCAATTCCACTATGAAAGTTATGAAACCGGTGGAATGATCACAACATTAGACGAAACACCATTCGTTGTTGTGCAAATGTCACCAGACTCCACCTACGAAATGGTTATTCTGGATGCAAATGGTAATGCAGTAAGCCGCCAGGGTGTACAAGCTGATCCGAATGGAATCCTGAAAGCTGAATCGGTGCCATATCTGGATTACGAAACTTACACGATAGAGCTTTACAACATCAATCATGAACTTGAAAAAGAATTCCGAGTAACTATCGAAGACCGCAAATATCGCTTACATGAAGTTTTGACAGTTAGCGGAGAAGAGGAAAAAGAAACTATTTGCTTAGGAGGATTTAGTAAAAATACAGAAGAAAAACAATTTATCGACGGTGAGGGAAAACCGGAAACAAGATACTTCGCTTATTTCCAATCTCTTAAAACACCGCCAAGATGGAAGGTTAACCCGATAACCATAGTCAAAGTAACTGCGGATACAGAAGGTAAATTCAGAATTCCAATTCCGGAACATCTGGAAGCAGATGCATATCATGTTGATATCGTGCAGGTTTATGAAGACGGAAAAGTTTCCAGAAATAAGAGATATACATTTGCTTTAACAGAAGAAACCGAAATGCCTATTTGGGTTTTAATCTCAATTTTGTTAATGACAATCTTGGGGCAATTAAATCGAATAAAGAGACTTCTTGGAATTGGAAATGGATTTAAGACATACATGTTCATGACCAAAGAAGAAACGAAGAAGGAATTAATCTGGTCAGCACTGCTTGTTGCTTCAATAGCAATGCTCAGTCAGGCAAAACGAATTAAAGGAATATTTAAACCCAGACATGGATTCACATTCAGAACGTTCATGAGTTTGCTTTTAATTCTGACATTTGGATTAAGTCAAAATGCTCATGCAGTGGTTACAACACCGCAAGTATTTATTTACGAAGGAAAATTACTCAATCCTGCCAACGTTCCAATCACAACCGCTCAAACATTCCGTTTCTCTTTGTGGTCATCTGATGATCTAGTTGCAGGAGATATTGTTGCCGGAGCGATTAATGTTGCAGCACCAGCATATGGTGGCTGGCAAGAGGCTCAGACTGTAACACCAAATATTGATGGTACTTTCTTCTTTGAACTTGGAAGTGTTACGCCATTACCGGATATGGTTATCGGCACTCACGACTTTTTGCAGGTGGAAATCAAAGTAGCCGGAGCATTAGATACAACTTACGAAGTTATGGATCCAAGTGGTGATGCCGGAGCAGACGCTGATGACCGTCAAACCATCGGCCAATCTCCATTCACGGATAATGCAGATTTTATCGACAATGCGGAGGTGGGTGTCAGCTCTGGCGATCTAGCATTATTAAGTGCGGGAGATGTTTGGAATATCAGCTTCATACCTGGAGGAACAAATGCAGACACTTTTGTGATTGATTTCGACGACACAGTGGGTGCAGGAGGAACAATCGATTTGCAGTTTGGAAATGCACTAGGTGCAATTTTAGGATTTGATGTTACAAGTGATTGGTTTGAATTTAATAACGATGTAAACATTAACTCAAATGATGTAAATACAGCACCGATTTTAACATTGGAAAATACCGCTGGAGATGTTCAGATGTTCCGAACTGATATCACTCCGGAAGCCAGCGTAACCGGTTCTATCGGAGACATAGCAATCGACGGAACAAACGGTAATGCCTACATAAAAAATTCAGGTAATGGAACTAATACCGGATGGATACAAATCGGAGGACAGAGAGTAAGACAAATGGTCTTCAATCCTGAATACGAAGATGCAGTAGCTATTGGTGATGGTGGTGGTGATAACCGGGGAACATTAACATCACAATACATCGACGCCGGAGCTACAAAATACAACTTCGCTGAATGGACTACTGCAAAAGGGGTTATGCAGGATGTAGACATAGTTTTCTCAATAAAACTTCCTGATGATTTCATCAGCTTTACAGCTACGCCTTTGCAGGTAATTTATAGAACCAATGATGCAATTTTAGCTAACAACAAAGTAGATATAACTCTTTTTGATACAACTGATGCCGCTGTTCCATTAGCAGGAGCAACTAATTTAGCGAGTGCAAGTTGGAGCACTGCCAACATTACTTTTGGTGGTGCCCCGACTTTCACAGCCGGTCAGAACATAGCACTAATCGTCAAGCTCTCGGCGGTAAACGGAAGTTTCGCCAGAGTCGCAGACGTAGTGTTTGACTACAACGGCTCATAACATTTGACCTTTGACATTTGACTCCCGCTAAGCGGAATTAAATGTCACATGTCAAATGTGAAAAATATATTTTCTAACCCCCACGCCTATGTAACACAATAAAGAGCTTAAAGATTTATGAATAAGATTACGACTTTAAATCAAAAATCTAAAATCGCTAATCTTAAATCTAAAATCGTTAGCCAACATCCTTCCCCCATTGTTTATCTATATATACCTATACATAACAGATGAGTGATGGCGGGAGTTAGGAATCATATCAAGCGCTATGATTCCCCTGCAGCTTTTCCGCAGGGCATAAGGAAAAGTGACAATTGCTGTCAATAAACAGAAACGACTCCTTTCGATCGATAATTGAAAGCGAGGATGGTAACCTCGCCAAAAACTACCAAAATTATTTTATTTAAACATTTTAATACTTAATATTATGAAAACAAACAACGCAATATGGACGAAGTGGGCGCGTCGGGCAAGCAGCATAGTCTTGACTTTGATCATGACTATGAATGCTGCTGGTCAAGCCTCAGCTATGATTTTGTTTGAAGACGACGATTACTTTGGAGTTCAATCCGAAGGTATCGTAATGGATGAAAACAACAACGTTGACCCGGGTACGGCTTCTGCCATCACGGATCAAACTATTACCTATACAGCCGATGCCGTAGGTGTCGCGGGCGATTCCATTTCTATCACACTTATAGAAACTGGAGCTGCTGACCTAGGCGGTAATCTTGCAACAATTGCAATCACCTTAGTCGGTGACGCTATTACAGCTACCTTCCAGGATGATACCAACATTGGATTGCCGGAATCGGTTGGTCAACTTGATATCGTGGAATGTATTAATAGTGCCGTAGGAGGAGCAGACTTTACTACTCCCGGTCAAGGCGCTGGTGGTACTGGAAATGGTATATCTTGTACAATTACCAACGATGTAACAGGTTTAATCACCGCAACAGGCGGAACAGCAACTACAGATGCTGTTGGTCTTGCTACCGCTAATCTTACAGGTGGTGCTGACGGTGGTAATATTTTCTTACAATTTGGTAACGATGGCTCAGATGCCACTATGACGTACAATTCAACAACTCAAGATATTACCATTGCTACACCTGGTACAGGTGACATCGATATCACTTCAGCTTCAGACATAACTTTTACTGACCAATACGACACCCTGGATTTCGCCCAGATATCTGCCGGCATGGGTAATGACTTACTTAATGCAGGTGGTGAAATTTATAGTTCTACCGGTACAATCGGTGCAACTATTGGTGGCGGTGAAACATCCACATCTTTGATCCATGCAATTAACGCCGTTGGTACTTATGCCGCGGGTATTGGTGCAGGAGCAAATGATGATATCGACGATGTTTACAACAACGGTGCAGCAGGTAGTTACTACGCTGATGTGGATACATCACCTACTGGCTATAACATTACAAGTGCAGACGGTGATGGTTTTACCATACAAGACACTGGAGTAGACTTTGCCAATTTTTATGTTAATGGAGCTGGCAATTCTATCATAGATTTTGATCCATATGATTTCACCGTGGATGCTACAAATATATTTTCTATCCAGGGTGTAGGTAATTCCGATATCACAACCACAACTGGTGATATAACCCTTACTGCTGCTGATGATATGTTCTTCAATGACGCCCGTATGAGTGCAGAAGTTCAGCTAAGTGTTGCCGATCTTGATTGGGATGTAACATTTGCTACCGACGGTATTATCGATAATATCAACTCATTCGCTTCTACGGCAGCTGGTGAAGGTGCCAGTAATGTAGGAATACAGGATGCCAGTGCATGGTACACAGGAACTGAAGTGGAAACTGCATTAAATGAATTGGAAGCATTGCTCGGTTCAACTACCAGTGGAACCTTCAATTTTACCGAAGACAACGTGCTTACTGATAATGATGCAGTTTATACCGCATTAAATAAATTGGACCAGGAATGGGGTGATTTAGGCTCTGTCAACAATGGTGAAGGTGCTTCTATGGTTGGTGTTGAAGATGTCGGACTTTACTTTACCAACACAGACGTTGAGGCTGTATTACAGGAAATCGGCGGCCAGATTGGTAGCAACGCTCCTGATGTAGAAGATCTTACATTCTATCCTGAATATCCAGATCCTACTTATTATGGAGACGGTACTAACAACCGTGGAACCTTAAACAGTTTCTATGATAATGCTCAAAATACTAGTTACTACAACTGGACAACCACACGTGGTCTTGGAGTAACTGCTCACGATGTAAACATCCAATTTCACTTCGTACTACCACCTGATTTCGCTAGTATCGGAGCAAATGGTCTCCAATTCCAATACAGAACTGGCAATGATGCTACCCCAGGTGCTGATAATGATGTAGATGTTACATTTATCAATCAAACCGATGGCGTAACCTGTGGATCAGTTTCAAATTTGGACAACGGTACTGGTGCCGGTGGCGCATTTGCTATTGGTCAAATAACACAAGCCGTGCTGGAAGGTGCTGCTACTACTTGTGACCCTGCAGGTGCTAATCCACTTAATCCAGGAGACGTTATTTTGATTTCAATACAACTTTCTACTGAAAATCACACTAATGACTTCGCTGATGTTGGTTATTTAACCTTGGATTACGACAACTAATCCTTTAGTTAGCGCTTAGACCTCCCCTTCGAAAGCCCGCCTCAGGCGGGTGCGGATAAGGGGGGGAAGTAGCGCTCACTAACAGTGATGTCATATACCTATATATATAAATGAATATCATTAAGAAAATCACAGGAAAGATTTTCACCATTGCCCTGATACTGCTTATGGTAGTAACAATGGCAATGCCGGCTCATGCCAAACTGGTTTTCACAAACGATATATTCGAAAATGAAGCGGATATCTTCCGTATTGGTGAAACCGGAGACGCAACAACAACAAATTTTGAATTGCAATTTGGTGATCCGGTTTCCAACTACGAATCTTTATTATGGGATTATTCAAATGACTGGTTTGAAGTTAGTAATGATTTTAACTTTTCAGAAAATAAATTATTGGAAGCGGAAATCGAAGTTGTATCTGCACTACCTGGCGGAGCTGGTGGCTTAGGTGGAGCGGGTACAGGTCGTATTGTGTATACAGATACTCTGGATAACGTTGCACCAGGTTGTACAGTTGACCCATGGTGTCCTGCAGGTACATATATTTGGGATGGATCTTCATGGATATCTTTGCAGGGAACAAGCTCAACAAATCTAACAAAAGTAGTAACAGTTGGTGCAAGTGGAATGGATTATACAACTATAGATGCTGCTGCAGCTTATTTAGCAACTCGTTCCGGTGGTATTATGCTCCTTGCAGCAGAAACTCATAACGTTACAACTGCCATTGACTTAACAAATGTAACTTTAATTGGTAAAGATGCCAGCCGAACGGATATTAATATTACCGGCAGCGGACAATTAGATACATTTGATACGTTCTTTAAGTTTTTAACAATTGGAACCGGTGCAATAACCGATGATATGGCCATTGATGTACAGACAGGATCCTCTGCGTTAATTTTTGAATATGTAGACGTAAATATACAGGATGCGGGAGATGTGCTTATTGATAGTAATGGAGGAGTAGCTCCTACAATTATTGCTAAATTCATTAAAAGTAATCAAACCAGTGGTGGCAGTGGCACAATCTTAAAAACACAGGCAAGTGCGAATCTTAATGCAGCTTCTGATATTTATGTAGATAGCCGAAGTAGTGATAATCCATTACAAATGGAAGATTGGGACGTAACACTTGTTGGTGGAGGCAGTGTATATACAGATGGAATAATTTCACCTATACCGGCTGATACTATTATTGTTTCTCCAAATATGAATTTGCAGGGAGCAATTGATAGTTTGGAATCCGCTGGTAACGGAGGTTTGATTACATTGCTTCCTGGTACACATAGTATTACTTCTACACTTACAATTGAAGACGATAATATTGAGATTGTGGGTTACGGAGATGCATCTATCATTTCTGCCTCAGGAATTGCTACAGGGGTAACAGTTGGTGCCATTCAGGTTGGTACAGCAGATGGAGCTACTACTGTTGACGGTGTTGTCTTGAAAGACTTTAAACTTAATGTTACAGGCACTGGTGCAAATGATATTCATGGTATACGTGTTTGTGGTGGTGTGGATAACCGAGTTGATAACGTAACCGTACAAAAAGTATCCGGAGCTTCCGGAACCGGTGCCACAGCCAAAGCAGGTATTCAGATGATTGATGGTGCAGCTGGCTGTACCGGAACCTGTGTATTAACAAGACCGGTAATCATAAACTCACGTGTATTTGGTGACTCAGGAGCAAGTGCATATTTTACAGATGGTATCCATGTAACCTCAGATCCAACCATCACAGGTGTTTGGGGTAATAATCAGGGAGTTTCAAACGCACTATTAGATGGTAACTTTGTGGATTATCCGGGTGAAACAGCATATGTATTTGTAGGTGTGAATAATAGTTCTTTATACAACAACCGTGCTTCCAGAATGGGTGCCGCAGGAAATCCAAATCCTTATGGTATTTATATAGGTAATTCCACTGATATCAACATGAATGCCAATGTATTCAGCGGCTCACTTGATACATCAACAATTGCAATAGGCGTTGAATCATTCAACGTTGGTGCATTAAAAACAACAACTGATTCTATATTCAGCAATAACATTATCGATGGCACTGGAAATGGAGGTGTTGGATTTGGCACAGGCTTCTTGATTGGTAATGCAAGCAACACTGGTGTTCACAGAAACTCTTTCCATAACAATACAATTACAGGAGCGGCGGCGGCTGTAACAACAGCAATCAACTTAAGAGGTAACGCGGATGAAAATGCATTTACAGATAATGATATTTCCGGAGGTACAAATGCATGGGATACAGGTATCGGACTTATTTCAGCTACCCAGGAACAAAACATAATACGGGATAACAGATGGTCAAACGTAACCAGCGTTATTTCCGACAGTGGTACAGGAACCAGAATTGGTGTATCCCATCATCGTTCAACCGGCAACCCAACCGTTAACGATGATATTGGTGACGGTTATGAAGTTGGTACCGTTTGGATCAACACATCAACCGGTAATAGTTATATTTTGGTAGATAGTACTACAGGTGCTGCAAACTGGCAGCAAATAAATGGTGCTGGTGGTAGCGGATCACTTGATGACGCTTATAACAACGACGCAGGTGAGCGTACTGTTCTTGTGGATAACGGTGATGTGTCCTGGGATATCAGCTCTACATATAACTTTGTAATAGACCTGCAGGGCACAGGTGACTTCTTAGTGCAAAATAGTGGCGTAACTTTTGCCACATTTGATGATTCCGGAGATGTAACTATAGGCGGTGCAATTTATAACACCAGCACCGCAACAAAATACCTATGGCTGGAACTTGCAGGCAGCGTACGGACCTCAGCTACGATTGGCGCTGTTAATGGTGGCACAACACCTGTAGTCAGATTCGACGGAACAGACGACAGTAGAGCACGCTGGTCATTACCGGTACCGGATGACTGGGAAAGCGGAACGGATATTAACGTGGAAGTATTCTGGTCACCTGCTGATGGCACTGCAGGTAATGTTTATTACGAATTGGATTATCAATCCTGGGCTGACGGGGAAACTATTTCCGGATCAACTACCCTTAATTCCACACAGGCGGCTCCGGGTACAACATTACAATTAGATGCATTTACATTCACAATTCCAAACGCCGCATTAGCCACAGACGATATGGTAAATATTCGCCTGTCACGCGAACCCGGCAATGTTGCAGACACATACGCAGGCGACGTGAACATTCATCTGATCAGAATTAACTACACCGGTAAAAAACTTCTTTAATATATGAAAAAAATCTTTTCATTAATCACCGGTCTGCTGATTGCAGTCAATTGTCAATTGTTAAATGTCAATTGTATAATCGCAGATGATTTTTCACCTGCAGATGAAGAAGATAATAGTTCTAATACATTTATATTAGATGCAGATGATACAGGGGGGGATATAGTTCTTCAGTTTGGTGCAACACTTGCAGAGTCATTGACTTGGGATAGTGCAAATCTGGAATTTGATTTAAGTGATGATTTATCAGTAACCGGAAAAGTAGATATTAGCGATATGTTATATATACATAGTTTTGCTGTTGCAAATGAATCAGGAAATATAATTTTTCTTGGTGATGTAGATGGCGGAGGCTCAACCAGAGTAGACATCATAGGAGATG
Organism: Patescibacteria group bacterium; assembly: GCA_018813295.1. Taxonomy (GTDB): domain Bacteria; phylum Patescibacteriota; class Gracilibacteria; order UM-FILTER-43-11; family UM-FILTER-43-11; genus JAHJBZ01. The sequence continues at coordinate 39,524 of JAHJBZ010000037.1, forward strand.
GCGGAGCCAGAATTTCTTTGGAAGGAAGTGATGTTGGAATTGGTATAACGAATCCAGGCTCCCCTTTTCATGTAGAAAAAAGCACAATGACAGGTAACGACATGGTATACTTTCACAACCCCACAGGAGGTGGAGGTGGTACAGTACTTCATATTGAAACACAACCCGGCAATATAGATGAAGCAATGTTAATTGAAAACGACGGAGTTGGAGCCGGCTTACGCGTTGATGATGTTAGCGGAGACACAACGCCATTTATTGTTGATAGCTCTGGAAATGTTGGAGTAAGTAATACAACTCCAGCACATCCATTAGATATTGAAACAAATGGAACTGCAATTGAAATAGGTAATGGAACTGCTAATGATATAATCATTAATTTTGACGACGGAAGTGACCATAACTTAGGATGGGATGATTCGGAAGGAAATTTCTCAACATTTGGTGAAGATATTGAAAGTGAATGCGGACCGTATGGAATATTTTGGGCTGAACGAGGAGCAATTGTTTCTGATGCAGCCTGGGCAATGGGTAACGGCCAGACACCTTACGGAAGCATAATGGGTTGCGACGGAGCTGTGACTAAATTCGCGGCAACATGCACAGGCACCATAGGCACTTCATTGGATGCAGTTATATACAAAAATAATGTTGCAACAACCTGCACAGTAAATATTTCTACAACACCAGGACAGGCTGCTATTTCAAGTTGCAGTGAAAACTTTGTAAGCACAGATGTAGTAGGGGTTTATGCAGGGACGGAAGTAGATGACTGGACAGAATGTGTTGGTACTTTTTGGGTTAAATACGATTAATTAATGAAAAAAATCCTTTCAATAATCATCGGGCTTCTGATTGCAGTCAATTGTCAATTGTTAAATGTCAATTGTATAATCGCAGATGATTTCGTACCTTCAGACGAAGACGAAAACAGTTCTAATACATTTATATTAGATGCTGATAACAGCGGGGGTGATATAACGCTTCAATTTGGTGCATCGCTAGGTGAATATTTAGAATGGAACTCATCAGGCCTTAACTTTGACTTCAGTGATGAAACACTTGTACTCGACGCAAGTAACACAGGAGCCGGAGCAAATGTAGACATTGTGGCCAATCAGGGTAGTGACAATGACGGTACCCTGCGTTATAACGCTACAGCTAATCAATGGGAATACAGTAACGATGGTGGAGCATTTACTGCTATAGGAAGTGGAGCAAGCGGTGATTTAGACGATGCTTATGATAATGATGCAGATAAAAAACTTGATATAGACAATGCAAGCGGGTTGGAATTTGAAAGCACCTCAACCGCAAATACAATTTTCGATCTCCAGAATACCGGTGATTTAGTTATACAAGACGGTGGAATTACCTTTTTTGAATTTAATGATAGCGGGCAAGTAACTTACACACTTGGAGCGGGTAATACGCTCACCCTCGATGCAAAAACAACCGACCACACTGGACTAAATGCAATGGAAATTAACGTAGACGCAAATAGTGCTAATGTAACAGGGTTGAGCATTGACGGTGACGTAGGTACAGCCCTAAGTGCGGGAGAATATTTAACAGGCTTAAATATTAATGTTGCTGGTTTAGCGGGAGATGATGCTGGTTCTGGATTAAATGGTATTGAGCTTTATGGCGATACAACAACGCCTGGAACAGTGGTGGGTATTAATATGGCTAACAATTTTGACGTTGGATTAAATTTAGCTGGTACATTTGGAACAGCTATATCTTCTTCATCCGGTAACTGGAATGCGACATTAGGCGCAACTGAGGGAATTAATATTAATGCTTCCAGTACTGGTCATACAGGCAGTCCGGTAATTGGTGTAGACATGCATTCAGATAGTGCTACTATTCAGGGAATTTCTGTAGATGCGGACGTAGCCACAGAACTTAGTGCTGGCGAAAGTATGATTGCTTACGAGGCAAATATTGCAGGTTTAGCGGGTGATGATGCTACTTCAAACCTTATCGGCTTTTTATTGAATGGTGACCCAACAACAGGCGGTAATGTATATGGTTTGATGATGAATGGTAACTATGACACTGCCATTCAAACTGCAGAAGGTGATTGGATAGCTAATTTAGGAGCTACAGATCAGGTTAATATAAACGGAAGTACGGTAACTCGAACAGGAAATATGCCGGCATTTAATCTAAGTGCAAATATTGATACAACTGCAGCCGGAGATGATGTTACGGCAAGCTATACCAATGTTACACGAGCTGCAGCAGATGGAGGCCGAACTTTCGCACAAAATATTTCATTAAACAACGACAGCATTGGAGAGGGATATGGTTTGATGGTTAACATCGACCAAGATAACAGTGTAAGCACAAATCAGAATATAGGTATCACTTCTTATGTAACAGGCAATGGGGACAACAGTTTAATAGGAGGAAACTTTAGTGCTAGCAGTAGCCACGCAACTACCGGTGAAAACGCTATGGGTATGGCTGTATCAGGATCATCTTCTTCAACTCAAGGTACAGGTATGGGTATACTTGCTCAGGGGCAATCTGCTGGTGATACAGCGGCAGCTCTTGGAGGTTATTTCATGGCAAATAACTCAGGAGCAGGTTTTTCACTTGGTGTACACGGCGTTGCCATTGATGATGCTAATGCAGATGTAATTTCAGTAGCTGGTGCCTTTTTAGAGATCCAGGATGTAGATTCTCAGCAAAGTGCAGCTATCGCAGCGCTGGCAGGCTCATCAGCAGGTTCAGGCATACCAACAGATTATGGTTTAATTGTGCTGGATAATCCAAATCCTGAATATTCAGTTGAAGGTTTTACTAATGGTATCGGATTAGTCCCGACAACCATGACAACCGGTATTTTAATACAGCCACCTAGTGGTTCTACATACACAACCGGTATTGACATTGATAATAGCCAAGGCGGAGCTGTAACAACCGGTATGCAAATTGATGCAGGTACAACAGCCATTTTAGCGGACTCAGGAGATGTAATTGTAGATGAAGATGTAATAGTTGGTGGGTCAACATCAAGAACCGAAACTATAGATGATGGAAGTTTTGGTCTTGGTGGTGATGATTTATTTGTAGCAGGTATGGCTGGTGTTGAAGGAGATCTTTATGTTGACGGTGGAGAATTCTACCTCACAGGAACTGCTTCTTCTGCCTCAACAACAGAAGGTACAATTTATTACGATACCGATGACGACAACCTATATGTTTATGCAAATGGAGGCTGGGTTGATTTAACCAACTCCGCCGCAGGTACCGACCTAACAGGACTTGGTACAGATAATACAATTGCTCGCTGGAATGGAGCTAATACTTTACAAGACAGCGGCCTTGTAATAGATGACAATGACAACCTTACTGGCATTGGAACCACTCTTTCAGTTAACTCAGGTGCAATAGCAGCTGATAATGTTGATTCAGGTATCACACTAACTACAGGTGATGGAACTAACATTGAAAACTGGATGATTTTAAATGATGAAAGCGCTAAAAATTTAGTCTTCCGATACAAGGAAGATCCAACCGACCCAACTGATTTAACTGAAGCCGGATACACAGATTACCTGACAATTACGGATAATGGCGCAAGTACTACAAGACTGGAAACACAAGCCGGCTTATCAATAGCGCCAACAGATAGCCTATCCTTCGATGTAGGCGGAGCAAACGACTACACATTTTTTACCGGTAATACCAATCAGGCAGATTTAGCAAAAACAAACTTTGACCATAACCTATATACAGGGACAGCTGATAATCAATATGGTATAAGGTTAAGAACAGATGTTGCTACAGCCTTGAGTGCAGGTATTCATAAAGGTGGCATGTTGATTGATTTTGATGGTAATGCATTGGACAATGCCACCAGTGAAGCGGATGCTTTGAAAATTATACAAACTACTGAAACAGGTGGTATTGGTACAGGTATTAGGATAGACGCCACAACTTTTGACTATGGTATGTACATCGCAGACGCAAACACTGCCGCTATTTTAGTAGATGGAGGAAGCACAATTTTTGATGAAACCAGCACAGAAGCATTTTTAATTAGAAAAGATGGTGATGCCGGTGATGTATTTGTAGTTGATACAACAAACACAGAAGTTGGTATTGGTGTAACAAACCCAAATGCAATTCTTCAAACTTATCAAAATAGTGCTGGCTCTCACGTAACTGGCTTACAAATAACCAATGCAAACACAACCAATGGTACAGGCGCACAAATCGATTTTAATCTATCTGGTGATAACACTTATATTGGTGCCAGTGTTGGTGCAGAACGTGTAGACAGTGAAGGAGATGGTGAACTTTACTTTATGACAAGAGAAGACCCAGGTACTGGTAATTTAGAAAGAATGAGAATTGATAGATTTGGTAAAGTTGGTATCAACGTAACAGATCCTGGAGCAAAATTTGAAACTGAAGTTTCTGATGGAGATAATGTTCCTGGTGTATTAGTAGACAACAACGATGTAACTAACGACACAGAAGGTGTACAAATAAGCATGTCAGAAGGTGGAGGCGCACCGCTTTTAATTGATCCGCTTTCTACCGCACCAAATACAACTGATGAGGGTAGTATTTATTATGATTCTGATGATGACAACCTTTATGTTTACGCAAATGGAAGTTGGGTTGATTTAACTGCTGTCGGTGGCGGAGGAGGAGGATGGACAGATGACGGAACATTAGTGCGTTTAGATACTTCCACAGATAACGTAACTATCGGTTCAGCCTTAAATTTAGCCAAACTAGCAGTTGATGGTGATACAGATGAAGCTCAAATGATTGTACAAGGTCACTCAACTCAAACCGCTGACTTCTTTGTGGTAGAGGAAAGTGATGGAAACAATATATTCAACATAAACCAATACGGAGCTATCGACCTTAGACCGATTGGTGAAGATGACGCCTTCCATATAGACGGCGGTTATATCGACGCCAAAAATCTACTTAGATTAAAGTCATTTAATGAAGAAAACGATAGTAGTGACCCAGGTATCTTTAACATTGAACATGACCGTTCTTCCGGAATGACCGGTGATTTAACAGCAATGCATGTAGATATGATTACGACGCAATCAGGCAGCGGATATAATTTAACCGGCTTGGATGTAATCATGAACAACGATGCGAATAGTGTTGGCTTACGTCTTGATGACATCGCAACGGAAATCCAATTCCTTGATACAGCGGCAACTATTACTACTGCCGACACCGGTACGCTGTCATTTGGTGACGGAACCAATACTTTCCTTTCCTTGGCGGACCAGGGCACAAGTGCAATCTTTACATTAAATGGTGATCAGATCATTGATAACACCAGCAGTGAAGCATTTTTAGTAAGAAAAGACGCTGATGCAGGTGATGTGTTTATAGTGGATACAACAAACAGCAGAGTGGGTATAGGTGTTGCGCCAACTGTAGCACTGGATGTTAACGGCGGTGCACGAATTGGTGACAGTACAAATAACGCCGCTTTTGGTACCGATGGAACACTTACATTAAACGGAACAGCAGAGGTAACAAAAAGAGACTCTATTTATCCGGAAGGCATTACACTCGTTGGCGCAGGAGCGGCAACCTTCTATTTATACGGTGAAGCACCGGAAATTGAATACAGCAACGGTGTAATTGATGATTCCAATTTCACCTGGACAGTACCAACAGACTTCAAAGCAGGAAGTGATGTAAATATTATTCTTGTATGGAGTGGTAGTGCAGGATCGGATGGCCAAGATGTGTATTGGGGCCTTGATTGGGAATTCCATGCTGCCACAGAAGCACCTTCAGGCGCACTGGCAAACACTTCAAATAGCACAGCCGATGTTGGTACACCATTTGTTGCTAATGGAATCGCTCCACTAACAACAAACTTTACCCTAACAGGCGGCGTAACGGATGATGCTTTAATAGCAAGATTACACCGTCTAGGTGCCCATGCAAATGATACAGTTACAGGAACTGCTGACCTTTACGCTATTATTATTGAATATACTGCCGATAAACTCGGTGAATAAATATTTAACAATGAAAAAACTATTCTCAATTACAATAACGGCAACCATTCTTATACTGGGGCTAATTCCCCAGATTTCCATAGCTACCACAAAACAAGCCCGTAACGCCCAAGGTGGAGAATCTACATTTGTTTTAGACGTTAATGACGTTGGCGGAGATGTCGCTCTTCAATTTGGAGAAACACTTGCTGAAAGTCTAACTTGGGATAGTGCAAATTTAGAATTTAATATATCTGACGATTTTAGTATCGATGGATATTTAGACTTAGGAGATCAAACAGAAGACCCATCAGCCAATGAAGGTAGGCTTTGGTTTAGATCAGATACTGATAACTTGATGTTTTATGCGGATGGAAAAACTCAAGAAATTGGTGTAATTGAAGTTGGGCAATTTTACGACAGTGATGGAAATGGAGGTTCATTTAATATAAACACAGTAGATTGGACGGCTATTCCATGGGATAGTGAATCTTTTGATGAAGATGAAACTTATTCACACGACACAGTTACAAATAATTCGCAAATTACAGTTAATGACACAGGCTTATATAAAATCAATTTTTCAGTTAGCCATGAAAATAATACAGCAGTACGAAAAAATATTCGTTGTGCAATAAGAATAAATGGTTCCACTTTCCCTAATGTTGCAGCAGATTCTTTTTCTCAAAGCGGTAATACAACAGATGCATGGGGAACAAACAATTCCTCAGCTCTCTTTAGCTTAAGTACTAATGATTACTATGAAATTGTTTGCAAAAAAGTGGGATCCAATAATGGATCAGCCTATTTAACAGCAGGTAGTTCAGAAGGGGTTTCCTGGACTAGTATTGAATTAATCAGACGCCAATAAATTACTCCTCCACTCCACCCACCTGAGCAAGTATCTCACGTGCTCTATTTTTAATATGCGCTGCAATAGGCTGAGTCGCGTTATTGGCTTCCCACGCTTCAGTGGCTTTATCGATAGCATTATTAGCCAATTCGGCAGATGATTCATTCTGCCCCTGAATTCCATAGATAAATGAATCAACAAGCCAGTCATATGCACGTGCTAACTTGGCAGCGCCAAGTACTACATTGTTTTCCGGCATATTTCTGTAAGCCTGTTGTGTTACATCAACAGCCAATTCAGAAGATTTTTTAGCCAAAGCCACTTGATTGGCAGCAATATATACTTCAATTTGAGCTAGTTCTGCCTCGGCACGACTTAGTAAAAATTGAGTATCCTGACCTCCGCGAATAACAGAGAGTAAATATATGGTATTAGCCACTTCACCACGAGTGAGAATCTTACTTACATCAACATTGCCCTCTGAATCTCTATCGATAATACCTAAAGCTGCAGCATAATTAACATAAGATGCATACCATGCATCAAGCGGAACATTAGGTACAACCGATTGGCCTTGAAGAGTGTCAACATTAAGGCCATTGGCTATTAAAAGCATTTTCAGAAATTCTGCCAAATTAACTTCACGTGCCGGTGCAAAAGTGCCATCTATATCATTTCCTTTTACAAAACCAAGTTCTTTGGCTTTAAGAACGTAAGGAGCAAACCAATGATCTGCATTTACATCAGGAAAAAGTTGCTCAAAAGTTTCTGCTGGCTGAATACCTGCGCCAGATAATATTACTTTTAATACCTCTGCCCGATTAATAGTATTTTCAGGCTTAAATGTGCCATCACTATACCCGCCAAGCACCCCAACCTCATTTAAATAAGTAATTGACACATAGTAAGAATGCGCCCGAGATACATCGCTAAAACCAGTAGCTACAGCCTGAATACCAGATGCGGTGGAAGTGGTAGTTTGAGCAGAAGCAAAATTGGCGAATAGCGCAAAAACAAACACCGATAAAATTACGGTGATCGAAAATTTTAGTTTGTAATTATTTTTTATTTTCATATTCTTAATCTTAATTTTTAATCTGAATCATTTTAACACGAATTGTCAATAAAATACAACAAAAAATCCAAATCATGGAACAGCCGGAGCAACTAATCTAATCCCACCCACCACAAAAAACCGCCAAGTCAACCAGCCCCACAACCTGAGCCACAATCAGGTTTATCGATTGTAACGGGCAAAATGCGCAAACGCCTTATTAGCAGCCGCCATGCGATGAACATCTTCACGCTTCTTATAAGCATTACCAGACTCATTGCTGGCATCTGTTAATTCCTGCGCCAATTTTTCAGCCATAGACTTACCTTTTTTACCGCGACAGGCTCCAATAATCCAACGCATACTTAAAGCAAGTTGGCGTTTAGGCTTAACTTCAACCGGAATTTGATAAACAGACCCGCCAACACGTCTGGCGCGAACCTCCATATTTGGTATTACATTGCGAATTGCTTTCTCAAAAATCTCTTCAGGATTTTTTACACCTTGATCACGCAGAATCTTCATAGCATCAGCAAAAATTGTTCGAGACACGGACTTTTTGCCTCTTTGCATCATGCAGTTAATAAACTTTTCTTGCCATTCTGACGAACCGGCTGGTATATGTTGTGCTTTTTTCTGAGCCATTGTTTGAAAATTGTAAATTGTAAATTGTAAATTATTCTTTAGGTTTCTTCGCTCCATACCTACTTCTACCCTGTTTCCTATTTTGAACACCCTGACAATCCAAAACACCACGAACTATATGGTAACGAACACCCGGTAAATCCTTTACTCTACCGCCATAAATTGTAACAACTGAGTGTTCTTGTAAATTATGTCCTTCGCCCATAATATATGCATTCACCTCTTCTCCGTTTGCTAAGCGTACACGAGCAACCTTACGTAAGGCGGAATTAGGCTTTTTAGGCGTCATAGTAGTAACTTTAATACATACACCACGTTTTTGTGGACATCCTTTCTTAAGATTTACCCCTTTGTTCCTGAGGGAATTAAAGGTATACAAAAGCGCAGGAGCTTTACTCTTTTTCTTTGGAGTACGTCTGGATTTACGAACTAACTGATTAATAGTGGGCATAATTGTATTGAATATAAATTATAAAGAGAATGCGAAATCAAAAATGCGAAATGCAAAATGTTATCTATTTGTTTATTCGTTTTTAGCCTCATGGTCTCGAAAAACCTGACCAGCGGGGATGAGTTTACCAATAATAACATTTTCTTTCAAGCCTTTTAAATTATCGATTTTTTTGGTTGTAGAAGCTTCAACAAGCACTCGAATAGTTTCTTGGAACGAAGCAGCAGAAAGCCAACTATCTGTAGTGATAGCAATCCGGGATATACCAAGGAATAATCTATCACCATAAGCTACGCGCTTTTTAGCTTTAGTAAGGTCTTCGTTTACATTATTAAATCTTTCAACATTAATTGATTCACCTGGCAAGAAATCACTATCCCCAGGATTAAGAACGCGAACCTTGGAGCACATTTGTTTAACAATAATTTCAATATGCTTATCGTTAATTGTTTGCCCCTGAGAAGCATAAATGTGTTGAACTTCGGTCATTATATAACGCTGTGTTGTATAAACATCTGTAGAAGCCATTAACTCCTGCAAATTAAGATGGCCATGATTAAGTGGAGTCCCTCTAGGTATTAAGTCATTATTCTTTACAAGGAAATTTTCGCGAGGATGAAAGGAATAGGTCTTAATTTGTTTACTTGAATTCTTGACAACAATTAAATCAGATGAGACCTCAGTCACTTTACCTTCAATTGTTGCCTTAAGGGTTAATTTTTCGTCTTTAGCACGAGCAATAATTTGTTTTGAGCGAACCTTGTCCCCCTTCTTAACTATGGCTTCAAAATCCGGTGGAATTCTATATTGATCTTCTCCTAATTCTTCCGCGGAAATTATAAGTTCAGTTTGATCTTTTTTATTAATAATTTTAACGCGACCTGTAATTTCAGCAAGAACAGCAGGTGATTTTGGTGATCGTGCTTCAAATAATTCCTCTACACGCGTTAAACCTTGCGTAATATCAGAGCCCTCAGCAACACCACCCATATGGAACGTACGCATAGTAAGCTGAGTACCTGGCTCACCAATACTCTGAGCAGCAATAATTCCCACTGCTGTACCTAGTTCTACAAGATGATTAGTACCCAAATCAAAACCATAACATTTCTGGCAAATGCCGTTTTCTGTTTTACAAGTCATCACAGAGCTTACTTTAACTTCATCAACTTTATTTTCATTGATTAAAACAGTAATTCTGTTATCTATTTGCTCTCCTTTATTAGCAATAATTTCACCTGTTTTTGGATGAGCAATTGGAGAGGTGAGCGTACGACCAAAGATGCGTTTTTCAAATCCTTCTCCAATTTTAGAGCTTTCTTCGCGGGTAATCGAATGTTCGTGTTTAGAACCACAATCAGCTTCTTTAATAACAATATCTTGGACAGCATCTACCAAACGTCGTGTTAAGTAGCCTGCCTCAGCGGTTTTAAGAGCAGTATCGGATTTACCTTTACGTCCACCATGCGTTGCAATAAAGTACTCAAGAATTGAGAAGCCTCTTTTTAAATTTGATTTAATAGGAAGTTCAATCGTGCGACCACTCGGATTGGCCACCAACCCTTTCATGCCACACATCTGGGTAATTTGCCCCCAGTTACCACGCGCACCAGAATCAATCATGTAATAAATATTATTTTCAGGATTGGTTTTAAATTTTTCAATCATCTTATTTGTTATGTCATTTTTTAGGAATGACCATAATCGAATTGCATGATGATAACGCTCTTCTTCGGTTATCCAACCCTTCCAATATTGATTGTTAATTTTACGAACAGTTTCATCCGCATCAGCTATCAAACCTTCACGTTCCTCAGGAACGGTCATGTCAAATACAGAAATTGTAAGACCTGATTTTGTCGCAAATTTAAATCCAACGCGCTTAAACTCATCAGCAAGTTTTGCAGTCGCCTCAGGACTAACTTCATCTAGTGTTCTAGCGAGTAATTTTTTAAGCTCAGATTTACCAACAGTTTCATTCACATAACCAAGTTCATCGGGTAAAAATGAATTAAAAATTAATCTTCCAACTGTTGTTTCAGTTATTTCTTCATTAACTCTTGCTTTAATTAGAGCATGTATGTCAACATACCCCATCCGATAAGCATTTATAGCTTCATTAATATCTGCAAATATCATCCCTTCGCCATTTTTACCTTTAAAAGCTCGGGTTAAATAATAAACACCCAAAACCATATCCTGAGAAGGGGTGATAATAGGTTCACCAGCAGAAGGTTTTAAAAGATTTGTTGTGGCTAACATTAATTCCTTAGCTTCTGATTGAGCTTTTTCAGAAAGGGGTAAATGGACAGCCATCTGATCACCATCAAAGTCCGCATTAAAGGCGGCACAAACTAATGGGTGAATTTGGATAGCTTTGCCTTCAATAAGAACTGGCTGAAAGGCCTGAATACCTAGGCGGTGCAATGTTGGTGCACGATTTAAAAGGACTAAGCGTTTCTTTGTTTCATTCTCCAGAATATCCCACACATCTTTTTTCGCTGAATCGATCAAGCGTTCAGCCCCCTTAACATTATGGGCAAGTTCTTGGCGAATAAGTTCTCCAATTACAAATGGTTTAAAGAGTTTTAAAGCCATTTCTTTTGGAATACCACATTCATGAAGCTTAAGCTGAGGACCAACAACAATTACACTACGACCTGAATAGTCCACACGTTTACCAAGCAAGTTTTGACGGAAGCGCCCCTGTTTACCCTTAAGCATATCAGATAACGACCTAAGCTTTCGTTTGTCACCTGCGGTAAATACAGCTCTGCCAGCACGCGCGGCATTATTAAATAACGTATCAACTGCTTCTTGGAGCATGCGTTTTTCATTACGACAAATTACTTCAGGGGCACCAATTGCCATCAGACGTTTTAAGCGATTATTACGATTAATCACCCTACGATAAAGATCATTTAAATCACTTGCAGCAAAACGCCCACCATCAAGCTGAACCATTGGCCGAAGATCTGGTGGGATGATAGGCAACTGTGCGATTACCATCCATTCAGGCTCTATACCTGCCTTTTGAAGGGCAGAAGCAAGCCTTATACGCCGCATAAATTTTTTATGACGTTGTCCGGTGCTTTTCCGACGTTCTTCTTCAAGTTTTTTAATAAACTTTACAAAATCAATGCCCTCTAAAATCTTGCGAATAGATTCAGCCCCAGTACCAGCGGAAAAAACATGACCAAATTTCATAGAAAGCTCTCGGTATTCCATTTCACCAATTACCTTTCCCATAGCCAAAAATTCTAAATCTTCTTTAGCTTGTTGGTGTTGAAGATCCAGCTCTTCAATTTTCTGCGCATAGGAATCCTCTACTTTCAAAATTTCTTCAACATCCTGTTCATTTCCTTTTTCTTCTTCCAAATCAGATTCTTCTTCTTTCTTGGTAATTTTTTTATCGCGTTTTTTAGCCTTGAATTCATTGGATTTAGATTTAAATTCTTCCTGAAGTTGCTTTTTAAAGGACTGGTAATCTTTATCTAGATTTTCTAACGCCTCTTTTTTAGCATCCTCATCAACACTAATAATGATATAGGCAGCAAAATAAATTACCTGCTCAATAGCTTTAATAGGAAGGTCTAAAAGAAGCCCAATACGACTAGGTGTGGAACGTAAAAACCAGATATGGGTGACAGGAACAGCAAGGCTGATATGCCCCATTCTTTCGCGGCGTACAATACTACGAGTTACCTCCACGCCACATTTTTCACAAACTACACCCTTATAACGAATTCTTTTATATTTTCCACAGTAACATTCCCAGTTTTTTGTGGGACCAAAAATCTTTTCACAAAAAAGTCCATCGCGTTCAGGTTTTTGTGTACGATAGTTAATCGTTTCTGGTTTTGTAACTTCTCCATGAGACCAGCTTAAAATGGTATCTGGACTAGCCACAGAAAGGCTAATGGAATCGAAGTCTTCATGTCTTCTAGGACCTTGAGTTTTAGTCATAATTTGTAAATTAAAGTCTTAAGTCTTAAGCTATAAGTCCTAAGCTTAAAACTTAAGACTTATGACTTATAGCTAGTAAATATTATTTCTCATCCTCGTCTTTATCAACTTCAGCTATTTCAACAGCCGGATCTCCAAAACCAGCTTCGGGGTCAAAGACATTGTCATCAACAATTGATTCACCGTCTTTAGGTAAAAATTCATCGAAATCATCTTCACCCTCTCCATGAGGACGCTTATCAAGCATTATCATATCTGTTGCAACAATTTCGGTTTTAAAGATTTTAACTCCTTCTGGAGAATCCCATGAACGGGTCTTTAGATAGCCTTCGATATAAACCAATTTACCTTTTTTAAGGTATTGTTCGCAGATTTCTGCAAGGCGACCCCAGGCGGCAACATTGTGATATTCCGCTAAAGATTTTTTATCTTCCGCGCGAGTAACCCATTCACGATTGGTAGCAATGCCAAACGTAACAATAGATTGACCATTTGTGGTTTGTTTAAGTTCAGGATCTCGGGTTAAATTACCAACCAAAATAACTTTATTTACACTTCTCATGTTCTAATGAATTAAAAATTAAAAATTTACGATTAATGTTTTATGGACTTAAGATTTAAGCTTAGAACTTAACACTTACAGCTTAAAGCTTATAAGTATTATTTATTCTTCTCATCTTCCTCTTCCTCTACAAATTCCTCCAAAGCCTCAATCTCCTCCTGAGTAATCATTCCTTCACTAGCATCATGTTCCATCGTTCCCGTTTCCATTTCTTCAACTGCATCCATTTCACCAATATTTTTTCCTTCCATTTCGCTTTCCACATCGTCTTCTGATTCTTTTGGAGACGCTTGTTCATTGAGCTCATGAATGCGATCAGCCTCTGGAATGATTAATTCTTCTTCGTCTTTTTCAATTATATCTTCAAGATTAACTTCTTCTATTTTTTCTCCCGCCCGCTTAACCAATCCAACATCCAGGCACAAACTCTTTAGCTCTTTAACCAAAACATTGAAACTTTCTGGAACGCTTGGTGTACGAATTGATTCACCTTTAACAATTGATTCATAGGCCTTTGCACGACCGATTACATCATCGGATTTAATGGTTAGCATCTCTTGTAGGGTATATGCAGCACCATAAGCCTCCAATGCCCACACCTCCATTTCACCAAAACGCTGACCACCATGCTGAGCTTTACCACCCAAAGGCTGCTGAGTTACAAGGGAATAAGGACCAACACTACGTGCATGCAATTTGTCTTCAACTAAATGAAGAAGTTTAAGCATATATGCATTTCCTACTACTGTTTTGTAGTGAAATGGTTCACCGGTACGTCCATCATAAAGTTGCATCTTACCATCCGCTGGCAAACCAGCCTCTTCCATCAATTCAGAAATCTGACTAAGCGCCATTCCATTCAAAGCTGGAGTAGCAATTTTAATACCCAATTTTTCAGCTGCCCAACCCAAATGTGTTTCAAGGATCTGACCGATATTCATACGACTAGACACACCCAATGGATTCAAAATAATATCAACAGGGGTTCCATCTTCTAAATAAGGCATATTTTCCTGAGGTACAATATTTGAAATAACACCTTTATTACCATGACGACCAGCCATCTTATCACCAACTTGAATCTTACGAGTTTGAGCAACATAAACTTTTATCTGACGAATCACGCCTGTAGGTAACTCATCACCATCTTGTCGGTTAAAGATTTGAACATCAACAATTTTACCCCCTTCTCCACCCGGCAAACGAAGTGATGTGTCTTTTACATCTTTTGCTTTATCGCCAAAAATGGCTTGTAAAAGACGTTCTTCAGCAGTAAGTTCAGTTTCACCTTTTGGGGTAATTTTCCCAACAAGAATATCTCCTTCGTGCACTGTGGCACCAATACGAACAATACCATCCACATCTAGATCTTTTAAACGAGCCTCACCAACGTTTGGGATATCTCGTGTAATAATTTCCGGACCTAATTTGGTATCGCGAACATCAATTGAAAAAACCTCTATATGAATAGAATCATAAAATCCTTTCTTTCGTACACGGTCAGAAATAATAATCGCATCCTCATAGTTATAACCACACCATGGCATATAAGCCACAAGTAGATTATGACCTAGAGCAAGTTCACCGCCATCAACAGCAGCACCATTTATAAGCACATCCCCTTTATTTAATTTTTGCCCCTTTGTAACAGCAGGGCGCATATGAATAGAGGTAGCCTGATTGGATCTGTGAAAATTGAGTATTGGATATTGCTCTTTTTTCCCATCGTTGTATTTAACAGTTAAGCTGCTTGCATCAACTTCACTTACAATACCCTTTGTGCGAGCAACAATTGCCTGTCCGGAACTTTCGGCTGTTAATGCCTCCATACCTGTACCAACAATAGGCGCCTCAGGCTGAATCAGTGAAACTGCCTGACGTTGCATGTTTGACCCCATAGATGCACGAGTATTATCATCGTGCTCAAGGAAAGGAATAAGGGAGGTTGTAACTGAAACAATTTGTTTGGGGGAAACGTCCATATGAGTTAAGTCTCGAACATGGACAAGTGCAGGTTCCGCGCGACGACGAGCCGCTACACGAGAATTTGTAAATTGATTATTGGAATTAATCTCTGCATTTGCTTCAGCAATAACAAAATTCTTTTCATTGTCAGCATCATAATATTCGATATCGTCAGTAACAAAAGCTCTGACTTTAACTAAAGCCTGAGGACGTTCTTGGATTTTTACTGAGTTAGTTTTTTTGTCCGTAACAACCATGCGAGCCACCCCATCAGTAATAAGTTCTCCTTTTTTTAAAATAACCTTGCGGCCTATTTTAATATCCTGAGCAGCTAGTTTATTTACTAATTGGCGCACCAGAGGATCCTTTATTATTTCAACAGGTGGCTTTTTAATGGCTTTTTTAACTTTAGCGATCTTACTAGCTTGCTCCTTTGTGATTTTATCTCCAATTTTAGCTACAACCTTGCGACCATCTTTGATTTCCTCATCAAGAATAAAACCGACAAGATCATTAATTTTAGGTTCTATATAATGTTCTATCTTGCGATATGGAGTTTCAATAAAGCCATATTGATTAACGCGTGCATAAGTAGCTAAATGAACCACAAGACCGATATTTGGACCTTCCGGTGTAGCAATAGGACAAATACGACCGTAATGAGATGCATGCACATCACGAACATCAAAGGACGCACGTTCACGTGACAATCCACCAGGACCCATAGCAGATATACGACGTTTATGTGCAAGTTCTGAAAGCGGATTGGTTTGATCCATGAACTGAGAAAGCTGAGAACTCGCAAAGAATTCACGCAATGCTGCTGTGATTGGACGACAGTTAATCAATTGAGTTGGAGTAACCGTTTCCAAATCCATTATGGTCATACGATCTTTTGCAATACGATCTGTACGAAGCAGACCCATGCGGAATTTATTTTGAACAAGCTCACCAACAGATCGAACTCGCCTGTTACTCAAATGGTCAATATCATCCTCTGTGCCTTCTCCATTATTAAGTTCAATCAAATACTTTAAAATGTTGATAAAATCATCAACTTGAAACACGCGATGCTTCATATCGGAAGCAATATTAGCCCCAAAGCGTTTATTGAGCTTATAACGAGCTATAAGACCCATATCATAACGCTTAAAATCAAAAAAGAGACTTTCGATAAGCTGTTTAGCATTTTCAGAAGTAGCTAAATCACCTGGACGAATTTTTTTATAGACTCCCTGATAAGCATCATCAAGTGATCTTGCGCTATCCTTTTCTAAAGTATTTTGGATATAATCATTATTTAAATCTACATTCACATCTTTAAATGTGTCCAACATGTCGCTATCTTTCTGGTATCCAAAAATGCGTAATAATTGAGTGATAGGAATTTTACGTTTACGATCAATTTTTACTGTGATTACCCCCTTCTTGTCCGTTTCTATTTCTAGCCACGCACCTCTTTTCGGAATAATCTTTGCATTAAAAAACTGAGGTGTTGCTGGATTACGTGAATAAAAAACACCAGGACTACGAACAATCTGATTAACAACAACACGTTCTATACCATTTATAATAAAAGTCCCTTTTTCTGTCATTAGTGGAATGGAACCTAAAAATACATCCTGCTCTTTAATTTCCCCTGTTTCTTTATTAATCAGCTGAACATGAGCTTTTAAAGAAGCTTCATAAGTCAAATTCTTTCTTTTAGCAGTAAGAGGATCATATTTTGGCTTATCTAGGGAATGGCTTAAAAAATGAAGCTCCATTTTCTTGCCTGAAAAATCTGTAATAGGTGAAATTTCTTGGAGTAATTCCTTTAACCCTTCACTCAAAAACCATTGATAAGAATTGAGCTGGATTTCAATTAAAGTAGGAAGCCGGTAATCATCCTGTACTTCCGTAAAATAATGACGCCCATTAACAACCTTGGTGGGCTTAATGGACATTTTGATAGAAGCAGTAGTTTTTGTAGCCATATATGAAAAGAATTGTGATTAATAAAGGCTTGTTCCGCTAAGCGGGAACTAGTCCGTTCAATCACAACACAATCGGAAGGACAATACTTTTTGTGGGAAAATTAGCCAAATAATTATAGACAAGTTGTCATTAATGTCAAATTGGCTAGAAAGTTTGGGTGGACAGAATAAAAATTTATTATAAAATTACAAAATTATTTTCAATAGCAAACGTAACGTCAATTAAAAACATCACTAATTTTGTAATCTTGTAATTTTCAATTTTGTAATTTTTTATTTAAACATCTTATACAAATTCACTAAAACTATGGATTCATCAAAGTTCAAATCGGAAATGGGTTTTTGAAAATAATAATTAGATGCCGCTTGCACGCCAATAACATCCCCACCAAAATTTAAAGTGTTTAAATAAAATTCAAAGCGCTCATCATCATCAAAAAACCTCTTATTTTTCACAGTAAGTATTTTAGCCATAAGATGACGAAACGGAGAATCGCTATCGCTTAACAGCGCGGACTGTCCATTTGCTGAAAAAACCTGACGCACATGCTCGGGAACTTCGGATAAAGCTATATATTCAATATCGCTCGCCATTGCCACATTCAGCATTTTTGAAGTAGGGCAAAAAAATAAGCCTACAACAACCAAGTGTATAAATAGTAAAACAATAAGCAGAAAGCCGAAAAATGTACGAAAAATGTTATACATATTATCTAAAAGGTGTTTACTCTAGCAGAATATCAATCCAACGTCAAATGCTAAATGTTAAATATTAGATGTTAGATGTTAATTAAGAACCCATTTCTGCCCTTCCTCACGCACCGCCCCCTTTAAGCTAAGGTTGGTAAGAATCTCGGATATTCGAGATATAGGCAAAGCAGTGTCGACAATAAGTTCATCCATTGTTTTACCACCGTCCGACAAATTTGTGAGTAGATCTTTTTCGGTGTCATCAAAGTTAAATGAGAGTTGCTGTTGTTGTGGCTCCATCTGAAACTCTTCCAAAATATGATTAACTTTTTCAACCAATTTTGCTTCTCCGCGACGAATGAGATAGTTGGTGCCACTAAGGCTGACTTTTGTGATGTTATTGGGAACTGCAAAAACCTCACGACCCTGCTCTAAGGCAAGTTTAGCTGTAATCAACGCACCAGACCTAACCCCGCCCTCCACAACCAATACACCGCGGGAAAGACCAGAAATAATTCTGTTCCTCTCTGGAAAATGATGCTTCATAGATGGAGTTCCCAATGGATATTCGGAAATAATTACACCGCCACTTTTTATAATCTGACTTACGAGAAAATGATTTGATGCGGGATAAATCATATCAACTCCAGACCCTAAAACAGCAACTGTAATACCCCCATTTTTCAATGTAGTTTGGTGAGCGCAAGAATCAACACCTAAAGCCAGTCCGCTTACAATCACAAAACCATTTCGCACCAGATCAGATGTGAATCGTTCGGTAACCATTTGGCCGTAATCCGTCATACCACGTGTACCTACAACCCCCAATGCTTTATGGAGAGCTGGTACTTTTCCTCGAACAAAAATAAATAGTGGCGGATTATGAATTGATTTTAGACAAGAGGGATATTCTGAATCTTCAATTGAAAAAAGTGTGATATTCATGTCCTTCATCCTGGACACAATGTCTTGAAATGAAATTCTTTTTCGAATTTCAAAAATACGATCTACTTTTTCAGAACCTATTCCAATTTGCCTCAAAAAATCAGGTGTAATTTTCTTCCACGCAGATTCAAGATCGCCAAATTGCTTCAAAACAAATTGATATTGCTCGAAATTTAATATTCCCCACTGGGCCCAAAGATACAGGTATTCATCTTTCATAACTTATTATTTATCAAATAATCGATCATAATGATTCTTAATTTTATTCGCATCAAATTGATTTTTTAGATTCTCAACATCCAATTCCCATTGCACAGGATTATCCTGGATATATTTACGAACCCTATTTAACGATTCTTTATCTCGAATAACATGATCATGAAATTTCACATGCCACAAAAAATCTTCATACCCATTTTTATTACACCACCTTTTTACCGCCGCCTTAAATGACTGAATAATTAATGATAGGGAATTCCTTTGCAATGCCCCAAATTTTCGTTGTACGGACGCGAGATCTCGCGTCCCTACGGGATTTGGATTATTTATTTCCAACACACCATGAAAATGATTGGGCATTGCAATCCATTCATCCAATCGAACAAATGAAAAATGATTTGGAATTTCTTGCCAAAATTTTGCAGCAACGCATCCAATATCTGACAACCCCATAATACCATTCTTTACCTCACCAAAAAAATCACGACCATATTTGGTGCAAATCGTGACAAAATATAATCCATTTTTCGAATAATCATATCCTTTTAAACGATATGACTGCCGATTTGGACAAAAATCAAAATAAAACATAACTCTTATTCACTTAAATACTAAAAATTCAATTAAATTCAAAAATAATCGGAGACTGATTTATAGCATGTAGGATTTTATGATGTCAAATAAAAAATCCTACCAACAGGCAGACGTAGCAAAAAAAATGTTAAATGTTAAATGATAAATGTTAAATGATTACTTCTTCGTAAAGTATCCTTTACTTGTAAATTTAACATCAGGATCAAGAGTTACAGTCCCGCTCACCTGCGCATCAACACCTCCTTCCCTTAACAAATCCAAAACCTGATCCGCATTTTTCGCATCTACAACAACAAACATACCTGCACCCATATTCCAGGTTTTGTATGCCTCATCATCCTCTACATTCCCAAGTTCCTGTAACTTCAGCATAAATTCATGTGGCTCCGGCAAATCATGAAAATTCGCTCCAAAACCTCTGCTTTGTAAAAGCCGGGGGACGTTACCGAGTATTCCCCCGCCTGTATTGTGGACAAGTCCTTTAATTTTTACCTTCCCCTTTTCTTTATATCCGCCAATTAAACTCAAAATCGCACGATGGTAAATTTTGGATGGAGTTAAAATTACCTCACCCCAACTTCGACCATCAAAATCTTCATTAACCCAATCGTCACCAAACTTTTCCTTCAAAATCATCCGCGCCAAACTAAGCCCATTGGAGCGAATTCCATCGGACCGTAATGTGATAACCACATCATTAGCCTTAATATCACTTCCATCGATTACTTTATTTTTTTCAACAATTCCAACAGCCGTTGCATTCCACACAGCTCCATTTAACGCATCACCAAGCTCGGCAAGCTCACCACCGGGAACTACAATTTTTTGTTCAAAAGCAGCTGCTTTAAGGCCCGCCATAAGCCCCTCCACCATTTCCTCATCAAGTGATGGTGTATCGAGAGTATTTGTAATAGAGACAATCTCCGCACCCACACATATTCCATCATCAGCAACCATAGCGACGAGGTCATAACCCAATGTGTCAAACTTTCGCATCTTTTCAGCTACTTCAATTTTTGTTCCAACCCCATCATCATTTTGAATCATATAAAAATCCCCCATATCAAGCATGCCAGTAAAACCGCCTTCCTGTACAACAGGTTCACCGATCATGCCCTTTCGGCCGGCAAAAGTAGCCTTAGCCGCTGCATAAGCCTTTTTGGAACATCGATCTCCAAGTTCCACATCAACCCCTGATTCTTTGTACGTAGACATTTAAATGTTAAATGTTAAATGATAAATATTAAATGATAAATGTTAAATGATTTTCCCATCCTGAAGTAGTAACGACCGCCCAGGCGCCAACTCTTGCACCAAAGGATCATGAGTTGTCATTAAAACCGTCACACCCTCTTCGTGTAATTTTTTAAGCACATCAACAATCCCACGCACATTGTCTTCATCCAAATTTCCTGTCGGTTCATCTGCAATAATCAAACGAGGCTTATGAACAAGCGCACGTGCTATTGCGAGCCTCTGCTTTTCTCCGCCAGAAAGCTGTTCAGGAAATTTGTCCTGAAAGCGAAGTAACCCGACTTTTTCCAAAACTTCAGGCACACGCTGATGAATCACATCATTTGGTTCACCGCAAACTTCCATGGCAAATGCAACATTCTCAAAAACGGTCTTCTTCGGAAGAAGTTTATAATCCTGAAACACAACGCCAATCTTCCTGCGATAAAGCTGCAAAGTATCGTCATCCATTTCATTAACAAACATACCGTCCATTTCAACTGATCCATGATCGGGTTTCTCTGCACCGATAAGAAGCGCAACAACCGTAGACTTACCAGCACCAGATGTGCCTTTTAAAACCACAAATTCTTTTGGCTTGATCTCAAAAGTAATTTGATCTAAAACCAAATGCGGCCCGAATCTTTTTGTTACGTTGTGAAAACTGATCATTTTAATTAAACAAATTACATGATCAGTTTAAGGCAAAGGAAAAGGCAAAGGCAAGGGAATATAGTGAAAAAATATAATTACAGAGTATGTTTTCCAACATGCGAGGCAATTATATTTTTTCGTGGTGCGCCAGGCAGGAATCGAACCTGCGACCTCCCGGACCGCAACCGGACGCTCTAATCCCCTGAGCTACTGGCGCACAAAGCTTCGTTATTGTAGTGAAAAGGCAATTACTTTGCAAGTTTTTTCCTATACAATAATTAAGCTATGAAAGAAAAAAATATCCGTCTTTTTTATGCCCACGAACTCCTTTTCCAATTCAGCGATAGCATGCTGATTATTGTGTTGCCTGTTTTTCTCTACAAACTATTTGGGTCAATTAGTGCTGTTTTCTTATTCACCTTTTCATGGAATTTGATTTACTCAGTTATATTTATCCCGATTTTCAACCTAGCCATGCACATGAAGAACCCAAAGTACTTTATGGCTATGGGAATGGTTTTTTATGTAACTGCACTTGGCTTACTTAGTAATATCACTCCTGAAAACATTCAATTAATTATCCCAGCAACAATTGTCTTCGCACTTTATATAAGTTGTTATTGGATGATCCGCCACTGGTTTTTTTCCGTAAATGCCGATTATACAAAAATTGGAAAACAAATAAGCACATTAACAATAATAAGGATCTTAATAGGTTTTATCGCTCCAATTGTG
>JAHJBZ010000038.1 GCA_018813295.1 Patescibacteria group bacterium
TGCGGGTTGTTCTCTTTCCGAATCACTTACAGCAAAAGACGTCAGAGATCTGCGCAAGAAACACCCAAAAGCAGGCTTTATTTGCTACGTAAACACAACAGCAGCAGTAAAAGCAGAATGTGATGCATGCTGTACATCCGCAAATGCATTAAAAATAGTTAACGGAATGCCTCAAAATGAAATTGTATTCCTGCCGGATGAATTTATGGCAAAAAACCTTCAGCCTCTGACTAAGAAAAAAATTATTGGCTGGAAAGGAAGATGCATCGTTCACGAAGAATTTTCGGCAAAAAGTATAAAAGAGATTAAAAAATTATTCCCAAAAGCAAAGATACTAGTTCACCTGGAATGTACACCAAACGTAGTAAAAGAAGCAGACCTGACCGGCAGCACTTCGGATATTATGAATTACGTAAAAAAATCCGATGCCAAGCAGTTCATGATAGTAACCGAATGTGGCTTAACGGACAGGATTAAAGTAGAATTTATAAATAAAGAAATCCTCGGCAGCTGCATCCTCTGCCCTTATATGAAGGAAATAAAGTTAAAGGATGTATTAACCAGTCTCAAATCCCCTACCAAAAAACAAATCATAAAACTTTCGGACATCACGATCAAAAAGGCACAAAAAAGTCTGAATAAAATGGTAGAGATTGTTGAAAATAACTAACCCCACATTATTATGAAAAAACTACTCACCCTTACCCTTGCCTTTTCCTTTGCCTTATTAATAACAGGGTGCAACAAAGAGAACCCTCAGGCAAACACCAATCCAAATAATGAGACAGAAATTAACTGTTTTACACTTTGCAATGAAACCATCTTAGAAAAATGTGAAGACGAAATTGTTGAATACGAAGCAAATGATGTACCCGTATTAACAAATGACACTATTTACAATAATGAATTCTGCGAAGCACAATGTGCGACCTGGACACCAGAAGTAATGAAATGTATTCACAATGCAAAAAGCTGTGAACAAATCGGCCCTGAAGCAGAATACTGCATCACCACCCCCCCCGAAGATCCTTTTGAATATCCAGAAGAAGTTGCTGAAAATAAAAATTGCGATAAGGCATGTAAAAATTATGGCGATTGTGCAGGTCTTGCAGATGATGCAACAACAGAAGATATTCAGGAAGCTTATAATTCTTGCTACAGCGAATGCCAAGGGTGGTCAGAAAAAACAATTAAATGCATGAGTGATGCTGGAAGTTCACCTATGGGATGTGCAACGCTATCAATGTGTGGGCTTCAGGAATATCAGGGGATGATAGATAGTATGAATTAAAATTTATTTCTTCCCCTCTCTTTTATTCAGTATCACCGTCAAAGTGATAATAATCACGGCGATTATTAAACCTACAACAAATTTCAATTTTTCATCAGTACTTTCCCATCCACGCATAAACGCCCAAAGGATCATCACTATACCACTGCAGGCAATACCTGAAGTTATATTTATAACAGTTATACTAGTGACTTTTATGAATAAGAAAAAGGAAACAAGCACAGCAATAACTCCAAGAATGCTGGCTATAATAAAAAAGTTTTTGCCATAAACTTCTTCTGCCGCATTATAATCTTCATGACATTTTTGCATTTCAGTATCTCCTGCTTCACCTTCTTTAATCTGCTGCCTGCACTGCCCAAGAGTCATATCATCTGTACATCCCTCATAACCGAGCAGTGGTTCTGAATATCTGATTTCTTCAGTGCAGAAATCATCATAATCCGGTGCTGGATAGAAAGCCTGAATACCAAGTAACATTGTTACATAAACAACCACTGCAATTCCGATGCCAAACACGGCGCTTAATACTTTAGACATAATAACTTTGTTAAATTTTAAATTTTTAGTTTTTAATTTTTAATCAATTTTTATTGTACCAATATTTAAATATTTAAACATTTAGTTTTTTAACATTTAATACAAATTTCAAATTAAAAATTAAAAATTTACACAATCATTGCGCATCCTAAACAAATTTGATCGTCATAGAAGACAGCATATTGCCCCGGCGCAACCCCGTGAACTTTTTCGGATAATTTAACCTTGCCTTTGCCTTTTCCTTTGCCTTCTTCAAAAGTACACGAATGAGTAGTAACTCCATGACGAATTTTCACCAGGCACGAGGCACCAGTCACCAGGCACGATTGAGAAATCCAATGAATCTCTCCCACCTCAAACTCACCTCGATAAACCTCATCCGGCTCATATCCCTGTGCAAGATACACAACATTCTCAGAAACATCCTTTTTTACCACAAACCACGGCCCGCCACCAAGACCAAGACCTTGCCTTTGGCCAATTGTATAAAACCAATAACCTAAATGTTTTCCGACAGCATCTCCAGTCGCAACATCAACAAAATCTCCAGGCTTTTCACCAAGATGGTGTTTAATAAATTCTCGGAAAGGAACCTTTCCCAAAAAACAAATCCCTTGGCTATCTTTGCGATCTTTATTTGGCAAATCAAACTTCTCCGCCAGCTTTCGAACTTCATCCTTTTTATATTCCCCAATAGGAAACATTGCACGAGACAACTGTTTTTGATCCAAATGCGCCAAA
>JAHJBZ010000039.1 GCA_018813295.1 Patescibacteria group bacterium
ATATTGGAAAATGTTGCTGTGTATAACGTTTACGCGCGTTCCAGCATAACAGAAGTTGCGAAGTGAGCGTGGCGGTATAATTTTTGCGGAGCAAACCGCCTAAGCGAACGAGCAATTTGGGTGAGGGGCGGGCCGAGCCCCGAACCTGTTATGCTGTGTTGGCCGACCCGAGCGAAACGCAGTGGAGCGAGAGCGCAGCGTGGTCGGAGGGAGCGAAGCGACCGAACGAAGTACATTTTTACTATTCCCGATTGTCGCGATCGCTTTTCACTCATTTTATTAAAGGGCGAATTGATTCCGTTTTGGCGAGGGCAAGAGGGGCCGGGGGTGAATTGCCCGAGCCAAAACTCCTATTTATCTTTTGGTAGTATTTGACCTGCGATATCTACCACGCTTGAAACAATATCTTTTGCCTTATTTTCAATGTCTTTTTCCTTTGCTTTTTTGCCAAACACTTTTTCGGTTGGGGACTCAAAAATTTTGTGTATCGATTCAGTTAAGAAAGACTGAGTTTCAGTATTCTCCTTAGATTTTTCTACCAATTCCTTAAAATGATGCAGAGCAACAGCAACAGAAGATTTAAAGTCATATTCCTCTAGTAATTTGCTTGTAACTTGAAATTGATGTGTACAAAAATAAACTGCATAAATTGCAGGGAAAATTAATGTTAATCTAAGATAAAAGGTTAATGAAAGATCTGTGATTTTTCCATTTTCAAAAAATGGCTTGAGTTCTTGAAATATATTTGTACCGGTACTACTTAAAAACCATATGCTTAATCCCAGCAGTATTAGCCAAAACCCTGCTTGGAATTTCATCCATTTCGCTTTCTCTTTGAATGATTTATAAAGGTTTGTACCTATAGCTTTGCCGAGAATATCCAAGATTTGATCTTGTAGAGTGTTGTTTTGGTTCAATATTGCCTCTGTTTTTTCAGCATGTTGCTTTATGTTACTATCCATTTTTTCTTTACTCGTTTTGATAGTTTCTGTTATTTTTTCTAATCCATTTTTAATTTCTTTTTCGTATTCATCAATCTCGCTAAAGAAAGTTTTTATTGCTGCTTCATTTTGCTCTGCCGAAGCTTTATACTCTGTAACGTTTGTATTGATTGTTTTTATATTCTCATGGCGCTTTTCAATATCTTCTTTGATTGAAGTTATTTTGGTGCTATTAGCTTCGATATTTTCTGTAGCTTGTTTGACTTTTTCTTGCTTGTCTTGGATGCTTTTTAATACTTCCTCTGAACTGTTTTTTAATTCCCCAGCCTTGTTGAGTGTTAATATCAAATCTTCATATTTACTTTTCAGGTAGTTTAGCTGTTTAAGTTTTTCTTGATAGGAAGGATACCCTTGAATGTTTAACTCTACTCCTATCTTTCTAGTAATCTCTTTAAGTTGTTGAACAAACTGTATGAAGTTATTAACTTGGTCGCTACCATTTTTTACATTGGTGATGTATGAATTCAAATTATTGATGAATCCGTGAATGTTTTGCCTTTCTTGAAATGAGGTTACATTTTCGAATAAATTGTTTTTACTCTCAATAGCCTGAATTAAAATGTCCTTGATTTTTTCAATTTCACTAAAAGCTTCGGCAAAACTGACCTCTTGATATTCTTTTGTATTCCACCCTGATTCATCAACTTTGGCTTTTAGCTCATAAAGCTTGGCGAAATTGTCTGATTTTAAAATAGTTATGATTTGTTGGGTCGTATTTTTCATTATAAATTGGTGATTTTAAGCTAAACTTGAAGAATAGGACAAAGATTTAATGTAACTTTCCATATACTCAAAATCAGGATTCCCGTTTTTGCTTGGCAATTTTATGCTTATTTTTTTCATCCTATCTTGGCTACATTTTCTACCATAGTTGTATCTGTATTGCTCTAAATTCAAAATTGTTGTTAAAAACATCGCTATATATTTATTTATTTTAAATTTAGGTATCAATTTTTCTACATGATCACTCGCTGAAAATGGCAATGATTGATAAGAGCAATACCCTAAAACAGCACTATCAGCAGTCAAAATATTTCCATCTTCCGAATAAAAATCAAAAAATCCTTCAACTCCATTATTTGTTGCCTGCGTTGTTACATAAGGATATTTACCTTTTCCGTATTCTTCTAATTCTAATAATGGTGTTGTTTTGCTACCTTGAATTTTAAATAATTCGGTTAATTCAAATTCTTCCCATTTTTCAATTTTCAGCTTTATTTTTTTATCAATGGAGGGTTTTCGAGAAATGCTTATTTCTAATTCTTTATGATAAGCGGTGAGTTTATTTTTTAATTCCTCGGGGATTTTAGAAGGAATTAAAATGTTTTTAAGTGTCTTGTTTGCCTGTCTTCCATAATTGTATTTATACTTGTTCGCACTAATACATTTTGCATAAAAAAGCATTTCAATAACGCTCATTTCCTTTTTAGGAACAAGAACATATAAATCACGACCGCTGTAATAAGGAAATGCCTGATAAAAAGTAGATAAAACAGAGCCTCCGCCTGCAACGGATAGGGTATGTGCTGGATTTGGTTCAACATCTAACTCCATTTCAACGAAAGCCGAAACGCCATTATTGTTTTCTGTACGAGAAACAAAAGGTACAGCATTTTTATCGGTACTTTTACATTGAGTTAAATTTACCAATTCTAAATTAACGCCATAAATGACATTAAATAAATCCGATACTTTTGCTAAGTTATTCATTGCCATAGTCCTGATTTTTATCTGAAAGTTTATTGCTATGTAAAAAGGTTACATAATTTAAAATAGTGTTTTCAAAGTTTTCATCTTTCAAATTTGAATAATCCGTTTTCATGTAGGCTTCCGCCGCCCATTCCATATCGGCAGTAATTATTTGATTAACACTAAACCCAGCTTCATCTTTTCTATTTTCAAAGTTTGTAAGCCATTTTTCTTTTATTTCTTGCCATTTACCATAAGCGTCAATTCTGCCTTTTATTTTTCTTTTTACAAAACCGTCATCTTTGTAATATCCGAAGTATGTTTCTTTGTGATTTGGGTGCGGTCTGTGTGCTGTAAAAATCATGACACAAGAAACAACGCCGACTTTTGAATTAAAAAATAATTCGTCTGGCATTGATAAAACTGCCTGTAATGTGTGTTTTTCAAGAAGTTTCTTTTTTAATTCCAAAACTTTACCACTTGTTGCTAAGGCACTTTGCATTGGCACAATGGCAACACAAGTTCCGCCGTCAACTAAGCACTCTAAATTATTTAATATGAATTCCAATTCATCGGTATCAGTTTTTTTATTTGATTTGTAAGGCGGATTTAAAAAACCGACTGTTGGCTTTTTCGCTTTTACTTCTTCAATAACTTCCTCATCAAAGCAACTACCATTTATAATATTAGTTTTTCCGTCTTGGTGGATATACATGTTTGAAACTGCCAAAGCGAAAATATGTGATTGATATTCAGTCCCAATAAGCTGTTTTGACTTTATTTCTTTAATTTTTGTTTCATCGCCCTTTGCGTCTGCAATCATTTTTTTCATCGCACTAATTAAAAATCCGCCTGTTCCAGTACAATTATCGTAAGCAATAGAGTTTTTATTAACTTGTGCCAAATCTGCAAAAAGTTCTGTAATATGTGGGGGTGTTAAAACAATCCCCAAGCCTTTATCGCTGTTTGCGTATCTTAAAAATTCAATATAAAGCTGTCCTAGTACATCAAAATATCTGTGAGTTTTGATAAAAGCGTTTATGTTTTCATCAATTTCATCAATAATTTCTTTCAAAACATTTTCTTTTTTTGATAGCGAAGTATCTGTTTTAATAAAGCTAAATTGAGTATTTAGATTCTCTAATTTTTTGCCTGTGATATTTGCTTTTTCTAGTTCATTTGAAACTGTTTGAATTAAAGAAGTTGCCAAGTCTTCCGATCTACCATGTGAAGCATAAGACCTTTTGAATGCTGAATTTTCCAAAGCAATTAAAATTGAGCTAATAAGCAAACTTCTTTGGCTTTCAAGAATTTTGTAAGTATGCAGTTTTTCATTAAGTTGTTTTGTAACTAATTATAAATTCAGGATAACCTTTTCCGCCACCTTTTTTTGAGGCG
>JAHJBZ010000040.1 GCA_018813295.1 Patescibacteria group bacterium
ATCATATTTTAATTAATTTATCAAGATTATGCTCTAAAGAAGTCTCTTATTCTGATTATGCGTTTTCTTTATTCCTCCACCAAAAAAACCTCCATATGTTATTTAGCTTATTCTTTTTGTAGAAACTGATAACGTTTTTGAAGGAATAAAGAATGAAAGCAGTTACACCAATTTTTATACTTCTTAATTTCATTCGTGAAAGCAGAAAAGATCCCAGTCCTTTTCCTTGTAAATCAGGAGCTACTGATATTTTGTGTATATACATTAATGAAAAAAGCCCGAGAATTCCAAAAACAGTATATGAAACAGCTCCTCTAATTTTCTTGTGGTCTTTTAATACATAAACCTTTCCTTCAGAGATCCATTTCAAAACTTTGTTTCTGCATACGTTTTTATCCACAGCTGTAAAAAGCTTTGTTACAGGTTTGGTATCACCAATTTTTGCCTTTTTTAGTTTTAGACGGGGGAACTTCATGTTTTAAGGATTATTTATTTTTGTCTCTTTGAAACCATATCAAATAAACGATTTCAAGTAAACCTACGGTATTAACTACCAAAAGTACAACAAACCAAGGTAGCTGGTTATTTCTTCCGCATTTCCAAAGAGCAATTCCTTTCCAAATCAAACTCCAGATAAGCAGGGGAATTAGAAGGTATAAGTTGCTCATTATATTTTCCGATAAGTTTTGTAATAATGTCATTTTAATTATGAATTAATAAATACGAATGTATTATAAAGAATTATTTATAAATAATGCTAGGGCAAGTGAAACTGCAAGCCCGATTAATGCTCTTATTATATCTTTCCCCACAAGTTTCAAACTCCTTTTATAAGGCTGTTGGCTGCCATGCGGGTCTTCGGTTAATGCAAGCTCTCTACCAGCTAAAAGACCAAGGAACACCCATGTGGTGGACATTGGTAAATGGTTGAGCTCTTTAAAGTAAAATAAGATAAGCCCGAGTACAAAAAGAATAATTGTCGCGGAACGTACATTGTTTATATCTTTTTTTTCTGTAACTATTTCCTGGATTTTGTCTCCCCGGATATACATCAAATATCCAATAATAATGAATAAGAAAATCATAAATCCAAGGAACTGATTAAAAGATAATGTTCGGGGCAGGAATACTACAAGATTTGCTGTGTCTTGCATTAACCATTGGCTCCATAAGAATCCCGTAGCCAGCCATTGAAGTATATGCCAAATAGGAGGAACATTATTTTTACGCCATTTTTTAAAAAATCGGTGAGGAACAATTTTCCAGAGTCGTGATGATGGCTTATCAATTTTTTTGGTCCATTGAGCAAGGATTGTCCATAAAATGTATGCAACAATAAAAGCAATTATGTAGCCCATGAATGTCTTTGTCAGCATTCCTTGAATTGTTTTACCACTACTGAATGCACTTAGTAACAAAAACGATGTACTCACTGGCATTTTCATGCGCGTGAGAATAATCAGAATAATCGGGCTGAGTAGCTGTAAGAAGGTAAAACTGGTGGGCTGGGGGATTGATTCAAGACGTCCAAAATGAACAGCCGCATCGTCCGCTATATAGCCATATATGTTTGTGAGCACCAAAATACCCCCTATAAATAGCCACAGTATCCACCATGGACGTTTTTTATTTGTTGCTAAAAATGTGCCAAGGGTCTGAATGCTGTCGTTAGCAATTGATGAATAACCGGCTAGCGCAAAGCCGAACCACATTGCCAGCTGTGGAGTATTAAAAATAAAAGCTGCAATAATTACAAATATTGCAATAACGTATATAAAGCGCTGTTCTTTTTTAAGAAATTCAAAAACCATAATTCTTCTTTAGACTTTAACTTATATTGTATAAAAATTCAAAATAAAACGAAGTAACGATACGACGAAAAATCGTGTATAGCAAGGCGGGGCGACGGGTGGAATCTGGAAAGATCCATCCGTCGACCCCTTGTGCCCTGTCTTTTTGATTTTTGGAGTGGTAACGGGGCAGAATCGCCCCTGGAAGTCGGGAGGGGTGTGGCTAGATGCCGATCAGGGCACCGCCATCTACGAAGATGTTCTGGCCGGTGATGTAGCTGGCGTCATCGGACGCCAGGAATGCGTGGACGGCGGCGATCTCGCTGGGGTCCGCGACACGCCCCAGGGGGATGCGGCTCAGCATGAACTCCATGACCTTGTCCGGGACCCCCTGCAGCATCGCTGTGTTGGTGGCGCCCGGGGAGACGCAGTTGACGGTGATCTTCTTGCGGGCGCACTCCAGCGCCAGCGTACGGGTCATGCCGACGATCCCCGCCTTGGCTGCGGCGTAGTTCGCCTGGCCGAAGTTGCCGTCGGCACCGATCGAGCTGGTGCTGATGATCCGGCCACCCTCGCCCATGTGAAGGAGAACCACCTGGGTCATCAGGAAGGAACCCTTCAGGTTCACGTCCAGGACCAGGTCCCAGGCTTCCTCGGTCATCTTCTTCACGGAGCTGTCCCGGGTGATCCCCGCGTTGTTGACCAGGATGTCGATCCTGCCGAAGGCCTCCATGACCTCGCCGACCATCCGCTGGCAGTCAGCCTTCGAGGAGACGTCGCCGACCACGTAGATGGCCGGATCTTTATCATCTCCGATGTCCATGGCCACCCTCATGGCGGTCTCCTCGTTGACGTCCTGCACCGCCACTCGCGCGCCTTCGCTGGCGAACCGCTTGGCGATGGCTTCGCCGATGCCGCCTCCGGCGCCGGTGACGATCGCGAACTTACCCTCGAGTCTTCCCATAGTTCTTTCTCCCTCTTGTTTGGCTAGGCCGGTTAGTCGGCCTGCCCGTTAACTATTTTTAGCAGACAGGGCATTTGAATCCGATTGTTCGGACCAAAGCCGTTGCCTGATGGCTGACTTAATTCGAACAAAATCAAAAACAAATAAATGTCTGCTAAATACGGTGGTGTTAAAGAACATGTAAGGGGGTATTTTATAACGAAACGACGAAACAACCAACCTAATATTTGTGATTTTTGATTTGTGATTTTTGATTCACCTATTGTAAATGAAATCAAAATTCAAAATTCGCGAATTAAAAATGTGTATTTTTTTCTTGACTTAAACACTTGCCTTCGATAGAATCTTTCTGCTTAAACTGAGATACAAGGAATTAGTTCTTAAGTAAGCCATTGTTCATTAGCAGCAAAGGTATATTAATGTCATGACGACTTCTAAAACGACATTAATATTAAATAGGTTGATCCCATCGGAAGGGGTCAAAACTATTTTGCATTTTGAATGCAGTAAAGAATAATTTCTAGAGTTTATCAAAATTGAACAAACTCCCCGCTTAGCGGGGAGAATATTAAAGCCACGTCTCGAGCTTATCGAGACACAAACTTTTTATATGAAGAGTTTGATCCTGGCTCAGGATGAACGCTAGCGGTGCGCCTAACACATGCAAGTCGAGCGATATAGCGGCGAACGGGTGAGTAACACGTTGGAACCTGCCCCGAACTCAGGGATAGCCACCCGAAAGGGTGATTAATACCGGATAGTCCCCCGTATCTCACTGTGTTCGAAAATACCAAATTTCAAATTCCAAATCCCAAACAAAATCCAAATTTCAATATTCAAATTCCAAATCATTATTTGATCATTGTAACTTGGACATTGAAAATTGTTTGGAATTTGGTGCTTGTTTATTGGAATTTTTCGAGCGTAGCGAGATGCGGTGGGTAAAGATTTTTCGGTTCGGGAGGGGCCTGCGGCCTATCAGCTTGTTGGTAGTGTAATAGACTACCAAGGCTATGACGGGTAACTGGTGTGAGAGCATGACCAGTCACAATGGAACTGAGACACGGTCCATACTCCTACGGGAGGCAGCAGTGAGGAATCTTCCGCAATGGGCGAAAGCCTGACGGAGCGACACCGCGTGGAGGAAG
>JAHJBZ010000041.1 GCA_018813295.1 Patescibacteria group bacterium
ATAACACTGGTATTTTTGTTGTATTTAAATAAATCAATATTATCCCAGCAAAATGTTGTTACACCTTCAATGCCCTCTTTGTCCGAAGGCTGTAACCCCTCATTGAGTTCACCAGTTTCCTGATTGTATACTGTGTCATATTTTTTTTCAATTTCACCACACTCGCTTGCTGGCAAATAATTATATTCATCAGAATCAACCGGTCCAAAAATAGCCGATGGATAGCACATACCAGTTGTTTCTTTATTAGCTGTATTTACATCACATGGCGTATAATCAATACCATCCCCAATACTACTAACACCCATTGGAATACTGAAAACAACATTTGTAGCCACATTTGCGGCGTCCAAAACTACTTTTGCCCCCAGCCATGAAAAATTTACAGCAATTAAAAGAAGCGTAAATTTAATAAGGTTCTTTTTAAGAGTGCCGCCTCCCTCCTCGGTGACCCAAAAAATCTCTTTTAGGGCAAGCCCAAGCAGAATTAATACAAATACAATATTCACCAGATTCCTGCTCACCGTCCAAATGCTTTTAAGCATTCCGCCCATATTCCCCTCAAAAATATAATCCGTTCCTAAAAAGTTACCCACATTAAACGCGAAGAAATTAATTAATGGGTGAAAGAATCGATGTGTATATGTAGCAATTTCAGCAATTGTATTTATCAGCTTTGCAGGATCAAAAGCTTCTTCTGGGTTGTTATCGTCATCGTTAGAATCAATACCCTCAACATCATGTGGATTTGTTTGAGCCGCCCCTGTTTCAACGTCTGGAGTACTGCCTGAGGGGATCTCGTCAAGGAAATTTCCATTCTCAGCAAAAGCCTGAGGAATAAAGTCCTGAACTTCAATCTGAATGCCTGTCACCTGCTGATTTGAGGTATGATCAGTCACCGGATTTCCCGCAAGCAGGAACGCCCCAATAAATATGGAGCTTAATAATATTCCTTTGATTGCTGTTGTGATTCGGTTCATTTAATTCAGGATTTAAGATTAATGATTAAGGAGTAAGGAGTAAGTCTTAAGGATTAAGCTGGCTTAAGACTTATAACTTATAACTTAAGACTTATTTTAGGTTAATAGTCCAATTATCCCTGCTCCAGTCAACCCTGCCCCTGTACTGCTCGCCGCAATTAGGTAGGGAAGAGCCTTTCTGAATTTACTTTTTTCCCTAGGCTTTTCTTCGGTTCTTCCTGCAGTACGCCCTGCCCCCCCGGCACCAGTCGGTGTTCTGGGTACAGGCTGGCCCTGCATATTCATGCGGCCTTTATTTTGTCCTTGCCCTTGCCTCTGCCCTTGCCCTTGGCCCTGAGATTTTCTGGTGGGTTGAGTTAACATTTCGGTTTTAAAATTAAAGTTTGAATTTTGAGCTTTGAGTTTTGGATTTTGAGTTCTCGCTGGCTCCATGTTCTACGTGGAGTCAGCGAGCCCTGATTCAGCAGTCTGTTGCTGACTCCAGGCACAGCCATGGAGCCAGCTAGGGTATTTAAGTTCTAGTACACATCTCCCGTAACTGCCCGATATTCGGTTTTTCCGAGCCGGAAATAAATCTTTGGTAAAAAAGATAACGCACACGGCTGTCTACAGGCTCACCTGGTAAGGCAGACATAATTCTTCTTTCGGTTATCAAGCCTTCCAGATCCGCGGTTCTGATCATTGGATATGAAGGATCGCGTTCTTTGGCTTTTTCTAAAAGCTGTTTTATCTGTCTTGGCTGAAGTTGCTCCATAACCTCCCATTCAGCAAAACTTCCGGTAAAACCTGCTAAATTCTCACTGCCGACTTTTTTAGAAAGACGATCTAATTTTATATAGGTTGTAATTCCATGCCTTCCGTATTCACTCGCAAAAGGATAATTCTTAAGTTCAGGATACTGCTCAATGGCATGAGCGCCGGCTGTAACTGCGGCACCAGCAAGAACTGCGGGATTGGTTACAGTTTTACCGACAGCATCGGTTATTTTTTCAAATATGTCATCACCGCTGGCATCCTTAATTGAGTTAGCCACGTTGGAAATAACGGTCATAGCGCCGAGCACTTTTAAGCCTTTAATAGCCAAATCACCCGTATTAAACCCGCCCCTGTAAAGCGCGGATTTATAGGAGTATGTATGTTGTTTTCTTGTATCTTTAAATTTAAGAGCAAGTGCGATAGTTGTTTTATCAGCTTGGGTATTTTCTAATTCCTCTGCTAAATTCTGCTCTTCAAAACGTCTGGTGCTGCTAAGGTTATTTATTAGCCATTCAGCTTCATCGGCGAGCGTTATCAAAGCCATCAAACGAGCGGCTCTGTCATGTCCGGTAGGCTTTTCACGGTCTATGGTTCTTGTTCTCAGCTGACCGATTTCATCCGGAAGCGTATCCCTAAACCGGTCTTTATAAGTTTTTTTATAATGTTTTTGAACATTTTTTATTGCCCTGAAAAGTTCATCACTTCTGGTTGCGAGCATAGTTTCGCGTCCTTTTCTGTTTGTACTCATAAATTCCACAAGTATTCTATCCGTTTCACTTTCCGGGATAAGACGCCGGGAAAGAAGCCTTTCACGCTCCCGATAAACCATTCCCAGAATTGATTCGGGTCGGATGCTTTCATAGATTTCAACCAGTCTCCCATTTACTACCTGATTAACATTTTTTATTAAATCAAAAGCTTCACGCACGCCCATTTGTGAGTAAGCTGCAACTCTGTTTTTAAAATAAACTTTAGCTTGGGCAAATGAATTAATCGGTTTTTTGCCTTCAGTTTCACGTATTTGATTAACTGCCTCTATAAATTTAGTTTCAGATGCATTTTGAAAGGCATCATCTATCAGGCTGTCAGCCGCGGTCATAGCAGCTTCACTAAAAATATCCGGATTCATTAAATGCACAGCTTCCAGCATTTGCATATCCATGGTATCCGAGCTGGTATTGAGCAGTGCGAGAATATCAAGCCCCTGATTACCAAGTCTTTCCAGAGTGAGCAAATCACCTAAATCAATAAGTCCGGACATCCTATCCATACCAGCGTGACGTTTGTATTCCTCTTCAACTTCCTTTTGAAACTGTTTCAGGTCATCGGCATCAGTATCAGGGAGGCTCAGTAGATGATCGAGTTTTGCATCAACTTTCTGCCTCATTCTTTTATCAAAATATGCGGCTTTTTCCTTGTAAGCTTCGGCAAACTCATTTCTTCCCTTAGGAAAGACAAGCGGAATACCCCAGTTGCGCACATTATGATCCCCAAAGGCATCCAGATTAGCCAATTGCCAATTTACATTGAGATAATAATTGCCCAAAGCATCTACATATCTGCCAAATTTCATTTTTACTTCATTGCTGTCAAAAACCGTCATACCTTCCAAATCATCATTGAGCTCACTTGTAGTATTTTCGAGTTTGATTTCAGCTTTTTCGGCAATTAAATTACGTTTTACAGCATAGCGAAGCAGGTTCAGTTCCTGGCCGGTTTTCTGTTTAATACTGCTCAAGGATTGATTTAGCTTCATTCTAAGTCTGGCTTCAGATTCAAAGAAATCAGTTTCTTCAGAAGCATAAACTTCTGTATATCTTGCAACAGAATCATCAATTAAACGATCCCGGTCAATTAAAGAAACACCTTCCGGCATTATTTTATCCACAAAACCAGTTATAATTCCTTTATACCCTCCGCTTTCACTTGGGCCGTATTTTCCTTCAATTTTGCCCCAAACTTTTTCAGCCGCATCATCTTCTTCAAGATTCATCCCTGCAAAAAGGCTTTCGGTATCACCAAAATGCTCTTCCATTGTTTCCCTTCGTGCCTTTTCCGGCTCAGCAAGTTCCACGCTTGTAGTTTCAACACCTCCTCCAGATAGGAAGACGTCATTGGAGTTTTCAAAAACCCGATACTGTTCAAATAGATTTTTCATTTATTGTAATCGAAACAAACGGCTTAAAGTGTCGGTTAAACGCTCTTCTTCACCTTCAATTTCCGGGATTTCCTTAGTTAGAAATTTCCTTAACTCAATAGGATTCTGGTGGTTAAGCTCAATTTTTATATGCCTAAACACCTTTCCGCCAAGCCTGAAATAAAGCGTTCGGACATAAGGCGGATGATAAACAATCCAAAAGGCATTGATAGTATTGTAGTGATAAAACTTGTTATCATATTCAACACCAAGTTCGGTAATCTTTACATCCACAATTCGCGGCATTTTTCTATGAGTCAGAAAAAACATGCCTCCAAGTAATATAAAAACAATAGCCATAGTTGCAGAACCGGTAAAAATAGCATAAGCAACTAAACTTACTACAAGCACCCCCGCCATTAAATACCATTTAGGGGTCCGCGGGACAGGAATAAACTCAGGAGTTTTCCACTCAAGTAGTACTTTGTTGTGATTTACATCTGGATCGTATACTTCTGGCATATTTTTATATATTATTAATCTATTTATTATAGCAAAAATTTGGCTTTAAATCAAGGGTTTTGTAGCGATATAACGAAACGACGAAACGACGTAACGACATTGAAAATTGAAAATTGAAAATTGTAAATTCCCGAAGGGTGTTGTATCGTTATCTCGTCGTATCGTCGTATCGTTAAAAAATGCTAGATAAATTACTCAAAATAAAGGAGGAGCACACGGAAATAACCCAGAAAATGGGTGATCCCAGCGTGGCCGGAGATCAGAAAAAATACCAGATATTAGCCAAAAAAGAGGCCCATCTAAGGCCAATTGTTGAACTTATTCAGAAATACGAAAATGCCCTTAGGGGTATTGATGAATCCGAAACTATGTTAAGAGAAGAAAAAGACGAAGATTTGCTTGCACTAGCCAAGGAAGACCTCTCTCAGGCGAAGAGGGAAAGGGAAAAATTGGAAGAGGAATTAAAAATTGCACTTCTTCCCAAGAATCCAAATGATAATAAAAACGTAATTATGGAAATCAGGGCAGGAACGGGCGGAGAAGAGGCCTCACTTTTTGCGCAGGAGATTAGCCGAATGTATATGCGTTATGCCGAATCCATCGGCTTTAAAACCGAACTTATAAGCAAAACAGATGCAGATGCTGGCGGAGTAAAGGAGATTATATTCCGCATTATTGGCGATGGAGCTTATTCCAAACTGAAATACGAAAGCGGCGTTCATCGTGTTCAACGTATTCCAACTACAGAAAGCCAGGGCAGAATTCATACCTCTGCTGCAACTGTAGCCGTTCTGCCGGAGGCTGAAGAGGTGGATATAAAAATCAGAGACGAGGACCTGCGCATCGACGTCTACCGCTCCAGCGGGCATGGCGGGCAAAGCGTAAACACAACCGACTCCGCAGTCCGCATCACCCACCTGCCGACAAATCTGGTCGTAACCTGCCAGGACGAAAAATCACAGCTTAAAAACAAAAACAAAGCCATGTCTGTACTTCGCGCACGGCTTTATCAGCTGGAAGATGAAAGGCTAAGAAGTGAAAGAGGGGAGGAGCGATTAAGTCAAATCGGAACAGGGGATAGGGGGGAGAAGATTCGTACCTATAACTTCCCACAAGACCGCGTAACCGACCACCGTATTCATCAGAATTGGAATAATATTAATGGAATTATGGAAGGCAATATTGAAGATATAATTGAAAAAATTACCATCGACGACCAAGCCAAAAGAATGGCTTCAGTACAATAAAAAAACACCCGTAGAGACGCGATTAATCGCGTCTCATAAAATGGGTTTTTATTGTACACAAAATTTATTCACGAACAAAAAAAGTGTTCAATCAAAGATCTGATTTTACGGACATCATTTATTTAGTAATTCTGCGCCACAATTTACCGGCTTTTAGTGTCCAGTCACCAATG
>JAHJBZ010000042.1 GCA_018813295.1 Patescibacteria group bacterium
AAAAAATAATTTAATTAATTTACATTTTTTAACCAAAACAAAAATGTCTACACACAGAAAAATATTTCTTATTGGCGCCGTAATAGCTTTAATTGGTGTCTCTTATGCTACTTTGCAAAACTACAAAGTAGGTAAAGCTATTGTTGATCCTGGTGGTATATGTGGCGATGGCGTCATAGATCTTTATGAAGAATGTGATGATGGCAATACGGAGAACGGAGACGGTTGCAGTAAGCACTGTCTGCTTGAAAAACTCTGTGGTAATGGGGTGGTAGATCCAGGAGAGACATGTGATGATGGAAACGTTGTTAGTGGAGACGGCTGTAGCGAAACCTGTAGGGTCGAAGCATTTTGCGGAGATGGGCACCTTGATGAGAGAGAGGCATGTGACGATGCAAACAATATAAGTGGAGATGGTTGTTCTGCTACATGTAGAATTGAAGGGGGACATGGACCGGTTTGCGGAAATGGAGTACTGGAAGACGGAGAAGAGTGTG
Source organism: Patescibacteria group bacterium (assembly GCA_018813295.1). Taxonomy (GTDB): domain Bacteria; phylum Patescibacteriota; class Gracilibacteria; order UM-FILTER-43-11; family UM-FILTER-43-11; genus JAHJBZ01. The sequence continues at coordinate 498 of JAHJBZ010000042.1, forward strand.
ACGATGGAAATAACATCGATGGAGATGGTTGTTCAAATACATGTGAAGCTGAAGAAGATGTAATTTGTGATAATACAAACTTCCAATTCTTAGGTTTACCACACGGAACCATGCTCAGTGATCAATATGCTGCTCAGGGTATGACTATTTCCGGTGTGGCAAATTATTCAAAACCTGATCAATTAATTGTTTTCAATACAAATTTATCAGGAACCCTGGATCCGGATTTAGAAGTAGGTGTAGGCAACATTGCAGTTTTTCCGGAAAACATTACCGATTCAAATGGTGATGGCTTAGTAGATGGGCCAGATGATACTGTTTTTGGCGGAACACAAACTTATACATTTGATAATCCGGTAACTTTCATTTCCTTTATTTTTGTTGATAAAGATGGAGGTGCTGCCGGCAGTGCCAGAGCATATGATGCAGGTAATAATTTAATTGTAGCGCAGTCCATTCCAAATGTCGGCAACATGTCAGTACAAACCATTACAATGAATGCATCTGGAACAAAAAGACTGGAAATCCAGTATTCAGATTCAGGAGGTGTAGGGGGGTTTAATATCCAATGTCCGGAAGCGGTTTGTGGCAATAGTATTGTAGAAGATGGAGAAGAATGTGATGACGGAAATACTGTAAATGGCGACGGCTGCAGCGCAACATGCACCATAGAAGAGGCAGAAGAATGTTATTTAGCTGCAGACAGTGGAGGTAGCAATGGCGGTAATGATCTTTTAACCCTGGTCAATGTACTTGATCTAAACCCAGCAACTAACGAAACTAATATTGGAACAGGTACTGGTACAAATAAATTAGAAGCAATTGCATTTAGTCCAAGTGCTGGCGCCCTTTATGGTTCTGACAATGGACAATTGGGTACTTTAAATTTAACAACAGGAGTATTTACTGCAACTTCAAGTGGTTATGGTACTGCGGGTGGAGAAAATGGTGAAAAAGATATAAATGATGTAGACGGCTTAGCTTTTGATCCATTTACCGATATTCTTTACGGTTCAGTCAGACGCAGCGATGAAGATCTTTTAATTAAAATAAATCCAGCAACTGGTGCACACGTGCCTAATGCTTTTGGTGCCGGAGTTGATTACGTAGTTATCGATCCGGTTTCTGGTTTATATGATATCGACGACATTGCTATCGATCCAATTGATGGGGCAATGTATGCTGTCGCTAATAATGGCGGTAGTAATGATAGATTAGTTATAGTCGATAAAACCACTGGTGCAACTACCGATGTTGGTGTAATTGGAGTTAACAGCGTGGAAGGTCTTGGTTTTGATACAAACGGACAGCTTTGGGGTACAAGAGGAGATAGTTATAAAAAACTATATAAAATAAATAAAACAACCGGTGTCGCTTCTGATCCAAGAACTATAGATAACGGTAGTGATTATGAGGCGTTTGCTTGTTATATACCATCAGCAGGTACTACTCCGGTTTGTGGTAATGGCGATGTGGAAGCAGGAGAGGAATGTGATGACGGAAATAATGAAGACGGCGATGGCTGCAGCGCAGTTTGTGAAATAGAAATAGGTGAATGTAATTATGATGTTGAATTAATTGCTAATGGCGGTTTTGAGCAGCCGGTTGTTACCAGTTCTCATTTATGGAACATTTATCCTGACGGCACATCAAGCTTAGGATGGAATGTTGAATGGGAATCAACTCAGACTACACATAGTGGTTACACAAGACCAGGCATTGCTGTTTTAGAATTGCATAGAGGCGTAAGTGGCTGGATTCCTTCTGGGGGAGATCAATATGCTGAACTCGATACAGATTGGGATGGGCCTGGTGGATCATTAGGTGGTGAGCCGGCTTCTGTAAGAATTTATCAGGATTTATTAACTGTACCTGGGGAAGTATATACCGTCAGCTTTGACTTTTCGCCTCGTCCTGGCACTAGTGCAACTGAAAATGTTTTAGAGGTACGTTGGGATGGAGCTGCCCAGGATACAGTTTCAGCATCTGGCGGAAGCAACACAATTTGGACAAATCATACATACACATTTTCAGCATCTTCTAATGTGACACGTTTTGAATTAGTAGACACAGGGACACCTAATTCGCTTGGTACATTTGTTGATAATGCAAGTGTTCGCTGTGGAGTTCCTACTGGGGGAGAAGGTGAAGGAGAAGGTGAAGGAGAAGGTGAAGGTGAAGGTGAAGGTGAAGGTGAAGGTGAAGGTGAAGGAGGGGCTGTTAAAGAAAGCGCGTTAGAAATGTTGCAATCCTTAACTACCATAGATTCAAAATCAAAGAAGGAGCTTGAAAAAGGAATTGATTATTTAATCCAAAGTCTTGGGAACAGAGTTGAGGGTGGTGATGAGCACATTGTTTGGATCGATGATACCCATGTAGGATGCCAGCATGGCCACATGGTATTTGTTCATGAAAAACAGGCTGTATCACATCTTAGTAACATTATAGATTCATCAATCGCAGGTACCGTAAATGAAGTTATAGAAATGATAATTAATGTAGACAGATTGCTTGCAGAAACTGCAATTGCTGAAGCTCCTGAAGGAAAATATAGAGATAAGGCAATGGAAAAATACTCTGAGGCTGAAGATACAATAAGCGATGAACACAAAGTCGACAAATATAAATCTGCCTGGCAGTATTTAAACAAAAGCTGTGAACAGCCTAAAGAAGATGACAAGTCAAAAAAGAGCTGTATAGATTCAATAACTTTAAGCTCACCAGCTGGAGAGAGTGTGACAGCTTCAGGTGACGATGTATGTCATCCTAATACATTATTTACAGATTCCGAAGATAACGAAGTTGACGTACATACCTCTTGTTCAAAATGTCTACAAATTGGAGATGTGCTAAGTGGATGGGAAATAACTGAAATTACGGAAAGGGAAGGGTACGAAGGAACTCTAGCCGGCAAATGTGATTAATATATAAATAGTAAATTTAAAAAGCCCTGAATCATATATTTCAGGGCTTTTTAATTGAATAAAAAAGAACACAAAATTTATACAAGAACAAAAAAATTGTTCAAGAGGGCGTCATCGGTTATTGCGTCATTAGTCATTTAGTTGTACCCTAAATCCACTAAGGCTTAGCTTAATCCTTAAGACTTAATCCTTACTACTCATATAATGGATCTCTCAATAGTAATTCCCGTTTACAACGAAAAAGACAATGTCACTGAACTGCACAGGCGGATTGTTGAAGTGTGCAAACCTCTCAATAAAACCTTTGAGATAATTTTTGTGGATGACGGATCATATGACGGTACATTTGAGGAGTTAAAATCCTGCCCCAGCCCAATTAAAATCATCCGATTCCGTAAAAACTGGGGACAAACTGCTGCTTTAGATGCTGGGATAAAGGCCTCAAAAGGTAGTGTAATAGTTACAATGGATGGTGATCTGCAAAACGATCCATCTGACATTCCTCATCTTCTTGAAAAAATGGAGTCTGAAAATCTGGATGTAGTATCCGGATGGCGCAAAGATAGAAAAGACCCGCTCATGAAACGTATTATTTCGCGTGGGGCAAAAGCATTACGCGATAAATTAGTCAGAGATGGAATCCATGATTCCGGCTGTACTTTAAAAGCCTACAAGCGCGAATGTTTTAATACTGTGGATTTATATGGTGAGATGCACCGTTTTGTTGTGGGGATTCTTAAGATGAAAGGTTTTAAGGTAGGTGAAATTGTAGTAAAACATCATCCCAGAAAGCACGGTAATACCAAATATAACACCTCCCGCACCATCAAAGGTTTTTTGGATATGCTTTCTATTTGGTTCTGGAAAAAGTTTGCTAACAGGCCGCTTCATTTGCTTGGCACAGCGGGAATACTAATGATGTTCGTTGGTACTATCAGTGGTGTTACTGCCATTTATCTTAAGTTTTTCAGGGGGGTGGATCTATCCGACACTGCACTTACTACCCTAACCATGTTCTTATTTTTTGCTGGTGTCTTTATGTTTATTGCGGGCATTCTGGCGGATATGGTTAGTAAAACTTATTATTCAAGCTCAAAAGATCAGGTGTATTTAATTAAAGAAGTGATTGATAAAAATATAGGTAACCAAACAGAAGGAATAAAACCATCAACACAAATTCATGTTAAACAAAGTCATTCCAGTAATCAAACAAGCAGGCAAAGAGATCCTCAATCTCTATCATAAGGATTACGAGATTTTTCAAAAACAAGACAAATCGCCTGTAACCGAAGCGGATATTCTTGCAGACAAAATAATAGAAGGGGGACTCAAGCCCTTTGGATATCCAATACTTTCTGAAGAATCTAAAGACGATTTAAACCGCATGAAGTCTGATAAAATCTGGATTGTAGATTCTCTTGATGGTACGCAGGATTTTTTAGATAAAACCGATGAATTTGCAGTCATGATAGGCTTGGCTGAAAATGGCCACGCCACCCTTGGCCTGCTCTACTTGCCTACGCAAGATAAACTCTATTTTGCAGAAAAAGGAAATGGTGCATTTGTGCAGATAGGAGATAGTGAACCTCAAAAAATTCATGTATCAGACCAGCCGGATATTACAAAATCAAAATTAATAGTCAGCCGTTCTCACATTACAGCTGAAATAGAAAAAGCCGCAAAAAAGCTGGAAGTCAGCGAGTTGGTTAGGTGTGGCAGTAATGGAGTAAAAATGGGGCTTGTTGCAGAGGGTAAGGCAGATCTATTTTTCAATCCAACCAATCGCTTTGGTCAATGGGACTGCTGTGCACCCCAAATAATCGTCGAAGAAGCCGGAGGTACGGTCACAGGTATTCATGGTGAAAATATCATTTATAATCAGGAAAATGTAAAAAATCCCTATGGATTAATCGCCAGTAATGGTAAAATTCATCATCATATAATAACTATTTTTACATCATGATTAATCCCCACGGAGGAAAATTAGTTAATCAGGTTCTAGATTCAAAACAAGCCCAAAAAGTTCTGGATAATATCAACCAATATTTATCTATTGAGCTAAATGAAGAGCAGGCCAAAGATGTCCGTAATATCGCGATAGGCATATACAGTCCGCTAACAGGTTTTTTAAAGGAAAAAGACTTCTTAGGCGTCGTTAAAAATATGAGATTGGCAAATGGAACGCTTTGGTCTGTTCCTGTAGTTTTAGACATCGGAAAAAAAGAATTTGAACATATAAAGGGGCAAAACGATATAATTCTTTCTTGCAACAAAAATCCGATCGCAATAATCCAAGATCTTGAAGTATATGAATATGATAAAGATTTAATTGCCGAAAACGTGTACGGCACTATAGATAGAGCCCATCCTGGCGTTAAGCAAATTGATGAAATGGGGGAATACCTCCTTGGAGGCGAGGTTAAATTGCTGGATGAAAAAACCGATTTATTTTCTCAGTACAACCTCACCCCAACTGAAACCCGCAGGCGTTTTCAGATGCGCGGTTGGCAGAGCGTTGTAGCTTTTCAAACCCGCAACGTTCCACATCGCGGCCATGAGTTCCTGCAAAAAGCCGCCCTTTCCAGGGTTGATGGCCTATTTATTCAGCCGGTGATTGGCAAAAAGAAGGCAGATGATTTCCGCGATGAGCACATTATTTCCAGCTATGAGCTTCTGATCGACAAATATTATCCAAAGAATAAAGCTTTGCTTGGTATCCTCCCGCTTAAAATGCGCTATGCAGGTCCGCGTGAAGCCGTTTTTCATGCAATTATTCGCCAGAATTTTGGCTGCACGCATTTTATAGTTGGCCGTGATCATGCCGGCGTTAAAAACTTTTACGATCCATTTGCCGCTCAGGAAATTTTTGATTCATTTGGCAAATATGATCTCCAGATTGAAATTATGAAGTTCCCCGAAGTTGTTTTTAGTAAATCCCGACAAGAGCATTGTTTTACCACCGATTGTCCGGAAGACGATAGATTACAATTTAGCGGCAGTAAATTAAGGGATTATATACAAAACAGAGAACTGCCGCCCGATCATATAATCCGGCCGGAAATCTTCCATCTTCTCGCTAAAACAAAAAACCTTTTTGTGGAATCCATGCAGGAGGTTAGAGATAAAGTAATACAAAAAGGCTTTGTCCTTTGGTTTACAGGGCTTTCTCAGGCCGGAAAAAGTACAATCGCAAACCGTGTTTATGAAATTTTAAAAGAGCAGGGTGTTAAAATCGAAAGCCTGGATGGCGATATTGTCCGTGAAACGCTCACAAAAGACCTTGGATTTTCCAAAGACGATCGTGATACAAATATCCGCCGTGTCGGCTTTGTCGCAAAACTGTTGAGCCGAAATGATGTCGGAGTAATTTCAGCATTCATCACGCCTTATATAAAACAGCGCGAAGAGCTAAGACTCCGAATCCCAAACTTCATCGAAGTTTTCGTTAATGTACCGCTTGAAGTTTGTGAAAAGCGCGACAAAAAAGGTCTTTATGCAAAAGCACGTACGGGTGAAATCAAAAACTTTACAGGTATTTCCGATCCATACGAAGTCCCAATAAATCCGGATATAGAACTGCTTAACTTTGAAAACACAGTTGAAGAAAATGCTCAAAAAGTAGTAAAGTATCTTTACGACAATAAGTATTTAATCAAATCAGGTACAGTTAGAGTCACAGATGTAAAGGTAGTCAAAAAAGCTAAAAAGAAAGAGGTTGTCAGCACTTAATAATTAACCTACTGTTGGTCGAATAGTGGCTCCAATAGTGGCTCCAATAGTGGTCCGCCGCGGCGGATGGACCACAATCCGAGCCACAGGAGCGAAGCGACACGAGCCACAATCCGAGCCACAATCCGGACTATGAAGAGGATTTTAATGCTTAATTATGAATTTCCTCCGCTGGGAGGCGGCGCAGCTAACGCCACCTTTTATTTGTTAAAGGAATTTGCGGAGAATAATGATATTGAGATAGATATGATCACATCATCTGGAGACGAATATAAAGAAGAACAATTTGCAAGCAACATTCGAATTTATTATTTGGATATCGGTAAAAGTGAGAATATCCACTATCAGTCGAACAGAGATCTCCTCACTTATGCACGGAAAGCACACAAAAAGGCAAGAGAACTAAAGGGCCAAAAAAACTATGATTTAATTCATGCCTTTTTTGGCATACCTTGCGGGTATATCGCCATGAAACTAGGCCTGCCATATATCGTCAGTTTACGCGGAAGCGATGTGCCTTTTTATAGCAAGCGTTTTTATTGGTTGGATAAATTTTTATTCAAACACCTGAGTAAGAAAATATGGAAAAAGGCAAAGGCTGTTATCGCTAATTCGGAGGGGTTAAAAAACCTGGCTCTTAAGTCTGTCCCTGACCAAAAAATCGACGTTATCCATAACGGTGTTGATGTTAAAAATTTTCAGAAAATAAATGAAAATTTAAAATTGAAAAATGAAAAATTTACTGTGTTATTTGTCGGTCGTTTAATCGAACGCAAAGGAGTTAAATATCTAATCGATGCATTTGCGAAACTAAATGCACTAAAAGATTGCCAGCTCCTGATAGCCGGAGGCGGTGACCAGGAAAAGGAATTAAAAGATCAGGTCGAGCGCACCAGCCAAACGGACTCAGTCCATTTTTTAGGCGCACTGCCCCACAGCGATTTGCCGAAAATTTATCGGCAGGGCGATGTTTATGTCCTCCCGTCTTTCAATGAGGGTATGAGCAATACGCTGCTCGAGGCCATGGCATCCGGCTTGCCAATTGTTGTCACCGATACTGGAGGCACTCGTGAACTCGTTAAAGGGAATGGCATAATTATAGAGAAGGGGAATGCTGATTCCATTTTTGATGCTTTGTTTGAATTAAAACTGGATCCAGAAAAACGCCATAAATTTGGTGAAACTAGTCTGAAATTAGCAAAAGAAATGAGCTGGGCAAAAGCCGCTGATAAATATATGTGCTATTATTAATCTCCATGAATTTAAATTTACTCTATCAATATTGGAAGCTGAAAAGGCATGAAAAATTGTCTGAACTTGATATAAAGAAAATTCAGTGGAAGAGGCTGAAAGATATCCTAGACCACGCCTACAACAATGTTCCGTTTTACCGGAAGAAATTTGATGATGAGGGTATTAAGCCAAGTGACATTAAAACAGAGGAAGATTTAGTCAGAATACCAATTACCACAAAAGAACAGCTGGTTTCCGCCGGAACAGATATTTTTGCCGAAGGTTACAGCCCAAAAAACTGCTTTTCCTCAAAAACCTCTGGTTCTACGGGTGAGCCTTTTAGCTCATATTTTGATAGCAAGGCCTGGGATATTTTAAAATTCGCTTCCAAGCTTCGAGCCAGGCGTGCGTGCGGATTAGCCGTCGGTGCCAGAATAATTAATATAGAAGCCTGCTCAGCCGAAGAAGCAAATGAGTTAAATAAGAAAGCAAAAAAAAGCCCGGCAGACCTATTCCTTAAAAAAAGATTCCTGTCCGTTTACGATAAAATTGAAAACCACATCAAATTCTATAATTCCTTTAAGCCCGATGCGCTTTATAGCTTTGGCACGTATTTTAGCGAGCTGATCGATTTTGCTAAGGAAAATAAAATTGAATGGCACAAACCAAAATTAATCTTTACCAGCTCTGAAATCCTGGACCCGCTAACCCGCAAAAAAATTGAAGATTATTTTGGCCCTAATGTTTACGATATATACGGAACAACAGAGGTCAAAGAGGTGGCGTGGCAATGCACGTCCAAAAGCGCCTATCACATCAACGACGATCTCTATTACGTCGAAATAAATAATAATGGCAGTTATCCGGAAAATATCGGAGAAATTGTAATAACAACTCTTGTTAACAAAGCCATGCCCCTGATCCGCTATAGTGTTAAAGATTTGGGCTGTCTTGAAAAAGGCTCATGTTCCTGCGGTCTAAATTTCAGCCTCATAAAGCCAGTTTATGGAAGAGATGTGGACACTTTTTCCCTGGAAGACGGAAGAAAAGTTTCCCCTTATCAGTTAACGATGAGCGTGGAACAAGTCCCGGGGATACTTCAGTATCAGATTGTTCAAAAAAGCAAAAAAGACGTCTTAGTTAAAATCAAACCGGATAAAGGCTGGAATAAAGAAAGCGAATTAAAAATAGATCAGGAACTTAAAAATGCACTTGATCCCAATGTAAAGATTGAAGTCCGATTAACAGGTAACATAGAACGGGAACCAAATGGTAAATTTAAAGTAGTTAAATCCGAAATCTCTCAATGAAAACCTTACATATAATAGATCACTTCAACATAGGCGGAGCTCAAACGATAATAAAATCTATTTTTGATGCCCAAAAAGATAATAAAGATATTTACTGTTATTCGTTAAGGGCTTTACTAAAAACAAATAAAAAAGTTAGCCATCCTAATTTTTTCTCCTGCAAAAGCCATTCCAAATTCTCACTTTCCACATTTTTTGAACTTAAAAAAATAATTAAGGAAAACAATATATCCGTACTGCACTGCCATCTCAGAAAAGGATTTTTGTTTGGTTGGCTTATGAAGAAGCTGTTTTTCAAAAATATTAAATTAATCATGCATGAGCACAGTTGCATTTTAGGTAAGAGCAAATTATATAAATATTTTTTAAAGCTCATCCGCAAAGATGCTGATTTATTTATTGCGGTATCAGAATCGGTTAAAAAAGCGCTTATCGAAAAAGCCAACATACGTCCGGAAAAAATAGTGGTACTGCCAAATTTTGCTGATTTAAGTAAATTTAATTTCGATAATGTTGATCAGGCAAATGTAGCTAAAATTAAAAGTGAATTAGCCCTGAAGGGTGGGGAGCTAATCATTGGATTCATCGGAAGACTTACCCCCCAAAAAAACTGCCAGGCACTTATTCGGGCAATACCGCTTTTGAATATTGATAATTTCAAGGTGTTGATTATCGGCAGCGGACAAATGAGAAGAGAGTTAACAGACTTAATCACAAGCCTTAATCTGACGGATAAGGTAATTTTCTTAGGCCACAGAGGGGATATCGTCGATTTATTAAGCATCATGGATGTTTGTGTATTGCCTTCCAAATGGGAGGGTAGTCCTATGATTTTTTACGAGGCAGCAGCAATGGGTGTGCCCGTAGTCGGCAGCAATGTGGATGGAATCAATGAATTCATCGCGCACGGGAAAAACGGATTGCTGTTTGAATATAATAACCTGAATGACTTAACTGCAAACATCACCAAACTAAGCACCGACAAGAATTTAAGAGGATCGATAAAATTAAATCTAAAAAATGATTTAACTAAACATTCTTTAAAAAATTATCTTAAAAAGTTAAAACAAATTTAAAGTTTCCAAATAGTTATATCAAAAGCACCCCTGTCAGTGAATACAGGCGTAAGGCTATTTAGGTAACCTTTAATTTCTTGCCCCCTAAGCATTCTGTAGCCTAAATCATCGAGAATTACATATCCTTCAATTTCTTTAAACTCATCCAAATTGCCAATTGTTTCTGCCTGGGAATAAGGGGCTTTTTTATAATATGACCCAGGGAGGCCAGTCATGGAGAAAGGCAGGAAATATTTTTCCCCAACCTCTTTCCCTATATATATGTCGTGAAACATCGGAAAAGTTGAAATGGTGATTATCTCATTTTCCCCGGCATCATTTTTTATCCATTCCCAGCCTGCTTCCCAATTTGGCTGAGGAGCAGTATTACCAAGATAATATGCATCTTTAGCTAGCATATTAAATTGCCCCACAGATATCATAGCGGCAACAAGAATAACCCCTAAGCCTATTGAGAATGCCTTGTGACGCTTCTTGATAGATTCAAATAATTGATCAATTGGGCAAGCAATATAAATAAGCAGAAAGGGGATAATAGGTAGTAGATACCGGAAATGCAATAATTTGTTTTGGAAGCTAATCGATAAATAATACACGATAACCCCTATGCTAATAGCAAGCATATATTTCCACTTCTTCTGCCAGGAGAGCATAAAGAAACCAGCAATACCGATAGGGAAAAATAGGCCGAATTGAAGGGATAAAAACTGAAGATATGAAAAGCTATAATCCATACCGGAGCTGTCTATTACATTCTCAAAAGCATTCATTAAAGAAGATCCGGATTTAACGGTGAATAATGCGAAAACAAATATTCCAAAAATTAAAGTAAGCCCAATAAAAAGTTTAATATTCTTCTTAATCCATTTTATAAACGGCTTCAATTCTTTAACATCAATCAGTGTAGTTAAAAGTATTAAAAGCGCCACTAAATACCCAGCCTGATGACTAAAAATACTTAATGCGGCAAAAATAAGAGTTAACAGCAAGTAAAGAATTCTCTTATCTTCAATAAAACGATAATAAAAATAAAGGGACGCAGTCATAAAGAGCTGCAAATAAATATACATACGCGCCTGGCGACTCCAGGCAATTTCATATGTCATAAACGCCATCAGTATCGTTGCAATAATTGCCTGCCTGCGTGATTTGAATATCTGAAAATTAAAAAAGTAAAACACAAGAATAAGCAGCGTTCCTGCAAGCGCTGCAAATACCCGCCCCCCAACTTGCGGGTCATCAAATAAATAGAGCCCCACGCTTGTAATATAATCAACTGGAAATGATCGCCATACAGTTCTTCCTGAATCAAGTAGGGGATATCCATGCTCTTGGATGGCCGTTGCTGTTGCAACTGAAAACCCTTCATCTATCCAAAAGCTCTGCCCGCCCAAAGACTCAAATCGCAAAAATCCACCCCAAACCACGAGTACTATAAGAATGATAAGCCACAAATTTTTCTTAAACATTTTAATCAACATGATAAGAGTATAGGAAAATACTTTGGAATTGAAAACTTGAAAACTTAAAAATTTGAAAATTAACATAGCTTGCTAGCTCCATGGTTGTACCTGGAGACTAGCAAGTCTGATTACTAGACACTGCTGACTCCAGGCTAAGCCATGGAGCCAGCAAAGTGTTTTCAGATTTTCAAATTTTCAGACATGTAGTATCGTTACTTCGTCATGTCGTTACCTCGTTGCCAGATGAATAAACTAACAAAAACTCTATTCACAGTAGCTTTAATCGTCCTTTTACTGCAAATTTTTATCGGTATTTTTTGGGGAGTGCAAATACAAAATAATTCACCTCTGTATTTTTTCTCAATTACAGTAATTATTTTAATTCCATATGTATTGCACAAAATAAAAGAAGACACGTCTGCTGATTATTTAAAAAAGAACTTAAAAAGCCCCATACACCTGGCAATTCTTATTATTGGCTTGCTTTTAGGAATATTCCTTATATGGTTTAAGGATTTTTCCATTCTGCTTCTTATCCCTTGGGTATATTTTTTACTTTCTTTTATATATGCTATTGATAGTCGTATTGCAATATTTACTACCACAATCTTGCTTGGATATGCTTTTCTTTTTTTCGGATTAGCACAAATTCCACAGGCAAAAACTTTTGCGTATTTGGCATTCATATTTTTAATAATCATTATACTTAGTCAAATACGAGAATATCGTTTAAATAAGTCATAATAAATGAATACAAAATTTATTCAAAAACTTCTGGCTACCTATAAAGTAATTGCTTATATTTTTCTCATCTTATTCTTAATTGGAATTTTTCTTTATACAAGTAGCCTGATTACAGAAACTACTTTAATAATAGTGGCGATAGTGTCAGCTATTCTTTATTTTGGATTATTTATTTTTAAAATTGAAAAGGATAAAGCTATCGAAAAAGTTCTTCATAATTGGTCAAAACACTCCATAATTCAAAAACCACTAGCATTTTCAAAAAGTTATTTAAAGAATCTGCTTCGCTACGGCATAGTATTTTTAGTAGTAATCAGCTTGTATTTTAGCGTTACTTATTTTCAGGATCATGATTTAAAAGACATATTCCCTGAAACAATTGTCTCACCTTTTGATGATCTGGAGGCAACCAGCTGGGTATTCCCGGCAATGAACTTTATGTATGAAATGGGACTGTATATTCCGGATGCGGATAATTTCATCCACCCATCCAGAATTCTGGATGTACCGGAAACGCTTTCCATCTTTTTTGCTTTTTTTGATGTGCAGAGCGAAGACTATGCAAAAAAACCGGAAGTAAATTTTGCATATATTTCAAAATCCAGCGAATACTACCCATTATTTAAAGCCGCATATCACATGGATTTAATTAACAAATACATGATTCCGGATCAGACCGCCACAAAGAGTTTTGCGTTAACCGTTTTAGCGGATTTGGACAACTGGCCAAAAGAGGAAGATATAAATGCCTATGCATATAATCTTGGATTTATAGAAAACATCGACCCAATCGACCTAAGCCAACCTCTTAATAGGGCAATTTTAGCCCAATTGTTATTTAAATTATATGAAATTAAAACAGCTGAACCCGGTTTGTAGTTCCTGCTTTATTTAAGCCAAAAATCAAGAAAAAATAATAATTTAGATTAAAAATGTTGACAGAATTAAAATAAATTATGTCACTTTTCTGGCTTATGTAAACATAATTTTTTTGGTTTTTGCCCATTATTTAGCTAAAATTTAAAAGAATAAAAATAAACTTTATATTTAACCCTTCCGTATCATGAAAAAACTACTTAAAAACTTTTTCCGAGGTGAATACCTGCTTGGAAAATTTTTTGCTGTTACAACTGTAGTTGTACTGGCTTTTACTTTAATAGCGCCAAGTGTAAACGCTAAATTTTGGCGACTGCCTTTCTTGAACTACCAAGACCCTGATATGATATTCGAGAACTTTGAAGTGGATTTAGAGTCACCTGACGCATATTTCAATTATCTGCCTGGGTGGATCTTCAATGCTGAAAATGAAATTCCGCCAGGGTCAGGAAATTACCCATATCTTTGGCCGCCATTTAATATTTTCTGGTATGGCTGGGGTTATGGTGATGAAGGTTATGGCTATGGTTATGGCTATGGCTATGGCTATGGTTATAATCCATGGGATGGAAATTTTGAGCCTCCATTCCCAGATGATTGGGATTGGCCATTTTTCTACGGAAATTACAGCGATAGACATGATAAAGGTTACTATTTAGGTATGGAGGGCTATGAAGACCCAGTTTATACAGGTGCAATTGGTCCGAGTAATGCAACCATTGTAGGCGGGGATCCAACAGACACACCTCAGATAACTATGACACAAACTGTTGCATTTAGCCCTGGCGGCGGAATTCAGGTTACGCTTCCGCAAGGTATGCAGATTACAAGGAGCGGAGGAGGTAACATTAATGTTACACAAATTCAGGCGACTGCAGGAGCATCTAACCTGGGAGCCAGCTTTAGTGTAAATGGTTCAGTTCAATTCGGAATTAACACCGGTGGAATTAAATTATTATTCTCAATGCCCGTTCAGGTTGTAATACCAATTTCCGGTGTATCTAACGGCAACACTGTACGCATTGGAGTAAAGCATGCAGGCGATGCAGACTTTTCAACCGCCAGCCTTTCAACTGATCCAAACGCAACCTGTGACGCAAACGGAAATGCAACCCCAAGCGCAGACGCTGCAGTTGTTGTAAACGGAACAGTAACTATATACACCTGTGCCGCTTCTGAATTTGCTACTTACTCATCAGTCGGAGGCACCGGAGGTACAGGAGGTACCGGCGGTTCTGCCGGCGGTGGCGGTGGAAGTTCAAGTACCACTCCATCATCTACTTCTAACACAACAACTTCTTCCATTGCTTCAATAATTCAGAGTATTATCGATCGAATCCGCACTTACACACGCCCGCTTGAGATAGCTGCAAACATGCTTACCACTGATCTTGCTAAAGGAATTATTACTGCTGTGTTAACCGATAGTAACGGCCAGATTACACTTAAGCCAAATTCCGGTTCTACAATCTGGGTAGTTATCCCATCAAATACAACTGTTACCGGTAATATCGATTGGGATGGTGTGATCTATCCACCATTAATTAAGACAAGCTCAATTGTTAGTTCACTTGGAGAAGAAATTACCGGTACAAGCCGAATGTTTGAACGTGATGATGCAGATGTTGTGATTAAAGTCGGATCCTACAAATCTCCATTGTCATTCTCAAATAACGTTGAATTTACAGTTCCAACCGATTTAGCTGACGGAACTGTGGTGCAAGTGCTTTACGCTCCGGATGGAAATACCTGGGAGGTTGGAGACACTGCAACAGTAGAAGATGGACAAGTTGTATTTACAGGAGGCCACTTCAGTTACTACGCAATATCTGAATCACTTGCGGACGAAGGCCTATCAAGCACGCTTGGAACATTTGCCACTTTAACTACTGTTGTATTTAACGACATCGTTGGCCACTGGGCACAAAGTTATATCGAAAGCATTTACGATCTAGGAATTGTAAGCGGTAAATCTGCTGGAATCTTTGATCCAAATGCTTCAATTACTCGTGCTGAGCTTACAAAGATGGCTGTAAACGCATTTGGAATAGATACAGCTGCTGCACTGGATAATCCATTTACAGATGTATCAACATCCGATTGGTACACACCTTATGTTGCTGCAGCTTATAAAAATGGAATTGTACAAGGCTACGAAGGTAATGTATTCAGCCCTAACGGTACAGTAAACCGTGCTGAAGCATTAAAAATCCTTATGGAAGCTGCTGGTCTTGAAGGCATAGATTCAAATTACGAATCTAACTACGCTAACCAGTCAGGCTGGGCTTATGTCTTCTTCCCGGATGTGCTTATGGGTGAATGGTTCGCTAAATATGTTGCTTATGCACGCGATTATGGAATTGTTGGAGGTTACAGCGACGGAACCTTTGGTCCAGGCAACTCTCTAACCAGAGCAGAAGCATCTAAGATTATTATGAACATCCTAGACTTGCTATAATCAATTGCAAATAACTAAAAGACCTCTTGTCTTCGGATGGGGGGTCTTTTAAATAACAAAAAAATCCGAAGGCGAGGATTATAATCCTCGCCTTCGGATTTTAAAATCATTTAATTAAATTTCAACCTTCTGCCCACTAATCTTCTCCCCCAAAAACCTGCCCCCCAAACCCTCAAACCTCTCAGGGCAGTCTGTTGTGTAATAAGTGCGTGTACCTTTTTTGCCCAACTTCTTTTCAACATCAGGATGGCGCTCAAAATAATCTCCAATAGCGTCAGTCGCAGATGCAGCAGAAGAAATGATCTTACAGTTTTTACCCATAATTCTCCTTATCTCTTTTTTAAGTAGGGGATAGTGGGTGCAACCTAAAATCAAAGTGTCCACATGTGCATGTTTAAGCGGCCTGAGATACTTTTTAAGCATCATACGCGTAACCACACTCTTTATCATCCCTTCCTCCACAAAAGGTACAAGCAGTGGGCAGGCTTGCAGGTACATCTTTATCTCCTTGTTAGCCCTTTTATCCTTTGGCTTATATAAATCAGCTTCATATTTCTTAAGCTCTCGAGTGTAAGCACTGCTATTTATAGTACCGCGTGTTCCAATTACTCCAATATTGCCGAATCTCGTAGACCTAAGAGCCTCCTCAACAGCAGGTACAAGAACCCCAAGAATAGTCGGCTTACCTTTATATATTTGCTGCACGTGCCTAAGTGCGTCCGCAGAGGCCGTATTGCAGGCAACAATTATCATCTTGCAGCCCTTTTTAATCAAAAACTCCACATTCTGCTCCACAAGCTTATTGATCCTCTCCGTACTATGCCCGCCATAAGGCGCATTTGCCTGATCCCCCAAATACATATAATCGTACTCAGGATACTTTTTAAGGTATTCCCTCATTACTGTTAAGCCCCCGAAACCTGAATCTAAGAAACCAATCATTAAATAACGAAGTAACGAAATAACGAAGTAACGATACAACACCCTTCGGTAATTTTCAATTATCAATTTTAAATTTTCAAACAAAGCTCAATTTTGCAATTTTCAATTAAATGCAAAATGATAAATGTAAATTGATAAATCCCGTAGGGTGTTGTATCGTTATACATTTGACATAATCTAACTCAAGGTATAAAATACTACTCCAGTATTACGTTACGGATAAAGCCCCTCACCAAGCCCCCCCTTGGTAGGGGCTTTTTAGTGATTAAGACTATTGCTTTTTAGGGTAAAAAATGATATAATAATCAGATAAAAATAAAATTTAAAATTAAACATCATGAAAAACATTATCGATTTTTTATTTAACACACGCTTTGCATTCTTTGCAGAAGGTGGTGCGCCAGCACCGCAAGAAACACCAGAAGGTGAAAAGCAAGCTGCAGAAGAAGGCGCCACCGTAGAAGATGCCAGTGCACACTACAGGGGGGCAGTACAGGAAGCCGAAGGTGTTACAGAAACTGCAACTGAATTGCTGATAGAAAACTTGAAAAGTGAAATGAAAGGATTTCATGAAGCTGTTCAGACTGATATGGCTAACTTAAATAGAAATAGAAATCTGGAAGGTAATACTGAGTGGGAAGCTATGAGTGGGAAGGTTAGTGATACCCAGCAAAAACTTTTCAGAGAAGGGGATTTGGAAGGTCTGCAAAACTATCACTCAGGCGTTATAGCAGAATTAGCCGGTATTTCATCTGCAGCCAGAGATGGAGATAAAGCTCTAATGAGAGCAAGACTTCATGAATTATCAAAATACGCTGCTGATCCAAGTTATAATACTGCAAGAATTACCAGTGAAAACATTCCTTCAGAAGTTTTTGCTGAGCTGGCTAGTGAGGCAGGTAAAAAAGCCTGGGAGGAAGAGGATTGGGATAAAGAGATAAGAGAGTTCCAAATGGCTTGTGATTTAGATATTAAAAGTGTTGATAAGGTTTTAGCCGGCATAGGTGAAGAAGGATGGGAACAGGCAATAAAAAATGCAGTATCCAAAAAACAGTTTGAATTTAAAGAAGGCAGGGATACTGATGGTTTACTGGCTTATAATGCAGATTTTTCAAGTAACTTAAGAAAGGCTTCAGGTATTGCAACAAGGATTGACAGAGCAGGCACACCTGCAGATAAAGATGTTGAGGAATTAAAAGCCTTAACAGCTGAAATGCTGTCTTAAGAGTTAGGAAAAATCAAGATATATCCAAAAAGCCCATCCAAAAAACCGGATGGGTTTTTAATTATTGAAAACTCTGCACATCAGTCTCTATCGCAGTCTTTAAACCACCAAAAGCAACCAAAGCATCAGCATTTCCACGCTCCCACCCGCCATGTTCACCTTCTTGCAAGCTAAACAGGGCATCAATTTCATCACCGGACATATTGGATAAATGAGTTCGTATTTCACAAAATATACTAATGGCATTTATCTGGTTCTGCAAAATTGCAATATACTGCTCAATCAATGCATCAATATCCTCTTGGGTCAGGTCTCCTTTATTCAATATTTCCTCAACAGACGATGCGTTTTGCAAATATTTTTGAGCCATTTTTATAAGAAATGCCCTATCTGCAGGACTGAGTGTTCCGTTTTCTTTCAAAACATTACCGATTGCCTTCATTTGACCATATTCATCTGCAACTTCTGAACCTCGTTTAAGAACAATGCCAATAAACCCAGGCTGTTCATGTAGAATCTGTCTGAATGCTTCCAGGTTTGGATCATTCTCAGCATCAGAATTTGTTTCACCAGAAGCATTATTATCCGCAGAAGCCCCCTGAAGCGAGCCCAATTTAGCTGCTGCCCCATGCGAGCATCCCACAAGGGTAGTTAGAGCAAGCAATATGGCGACACGGGCAAGATTTGTAATACTTACACATCCAGCTTCAATTCTCCCGGCAGAAGATGGCCTACTTGAAGGACTATTGGGTGTCATAAAAAATATTATTAATAATCTAATTCCGGTAAATCATAATTCATTGTCATAGATTTCTGAAGGCCTGCAAATGCAACAATCTTTATTGCATTTACCCTACACCACTCTTTAAAATCTTCTTCAGATTCAAATTCATCCTGCATAAACATCAACCTGGTAGACAGCCAAAGCCTTATCTCATAATATTTAACAATACTAATACGCTGGATACATAGAATAATGCGGAATTGATTTAATAAAAATTGATAATCTTCAGGGGTTAATATGTCTTTTAATAAAATTGCCCGGATAGCATTAACAGTTTCAGGAGAAGAATATTTCTCTGCCATGGCATTAAAAAATTCTTTCTCTTGCTCATTAAGCGGTTCATTGGATTTAAGTTTATCTCCTACAGAAGCCATTGATCTTACTTCTGTTGCGGTATTGGCTAAAGCGTTAAGGTTATTTAATATTTCACTTAAATCAGAATTTCCTAATTCAAGCCTTAGGGCTGTAAGATCATTTTCATCAAACTGAGCGGCTTCGGGTAGTGAGCCAACAAGAGAAAGCAAGTCTTCCAGGTCATCAGGTGAAGCTGATAAAGCCGAATTTCTATCGTCATCTGCCGAATTACTGCCATTTATCAAATTACGCCTTCCTGCTGCCCCATGCTGGCACCCGGCAATAAATATTGTAGGTATTAAAACTGCCAGCAAAGCAAAGCGCGTCATAGGAATGCCTCGTAAACCATTGATACTAAATTTATTAGCACCATCGCTGGAAAATGGTGTATTAAAATTATTTTTAGCCATATATTAAACTGGATAAAGGATTATTATTATACTGATTAATTAAAAAATGTCAAGTCTTTGTGATTTTTCTAATAAAAAGTGATAACAGAATAATACTATTAAAACTCTTGTATTTATAAGCCAAATATGCTATAATTATCTGATAAATTAAAAAAAATATTAAAAACTAACATTTTATATCATGAAAAATTTATTCAAAAACTTTATCGATTTACTATTTAACAAGCGCTTTACATTCTTCGCTGGTGGTGAAGCACCAGAGGCAGATGTAGACTGGGGCGAAACCGGAGAAGGAATGGACGTTGGTGCAGTACCTGATTATGCTGCAGGTGACGAGCTTGCTGCAGAGAAATTTGCTGAGGCAGAAACCGAAGCAGTTGAAGAAACTGCCAAAGGTGCTGCTGCAGCTGCAGCTGAAGATCTTGGCGAAATTACAATAAAAAGAGGTGGTGAGGTAGTGGAAACCTCAGAAATGACACAAGAGGATAAAATAAAGGCTGATCCAAGACTAAAAGTAATATCAGACAGGATAGACGAAGCTGAGTTAAGAGGAGCACCTGAAGCTGAATTGGCAGAACTAAAAACTGAATATGATCGTATGTTTACACAGGTTCAAACTGAAATGGCAGCCCGTACACCAACTCGAAGAGAACCAACAGGAATGCCAGAATTTGAACCAGGGCCAACAGTCATGAGTGCTCTTAACAGGGCTCTTCAGTCAGGAAATTTAGATGACAACCAGGTCGCACTATTAAATAAAACAAAGACTATACAAAGAGATGTAGCTCCATACTTTGAACAAATGGCAAATATGAGAGGTTTATCCCCAGAAGATAAAGCTACATTATCTGATTTAAGAGGTGCAGTTGATACTTTAGTTGAAATGGGACAATATGAAAATGCAAATAGCCTTATGGCTCATCTGGAAACCAGAATGGCTTACTTTAAAACGCTAGATGACGATATAAGCAGACGTGAATATTTAACACGTGTAGCAAGAACAGTAAGAACTTGGGTTGAAAGGGCAAAAACAGCATAAACAATATTGAATCAATAAAAAGAGCCGATTTTATAATAAAATCGGCTCTTTTTAATAAATTATAAATATTAATTAAATTCCATTCATTAAGCCATCAATCACATCTTTCACCGCCATAAAAGCACTCATTCCCTCATTGTTCTTTCGTACAGATCTGGCAGCAGCAGCACGATTTGTTGCAAATTGATATCTATGGTTTAAATAGGCCAAAATATCAATATGTCTTACAACATCATTTTGTATTAGCTGTAGTAAAATTTTATATTGCTGTAATAAAAAAGTGTAATCATCAGGGCTAAGCGTTTCTTTATCAAGTACTTCATAAATATCAGAAGATAAATTGTAATAATCAGCCAATTCATTATATATATTTCTATCCTCCGGACTTAACTCCGCACCAGATGTTATTTTTTGGCCGACGGGATACATTTTTTTCATTAGCGTAACCGCTAAAATTCCTTCATTTGTCTCTGCTTCAATTCTTTCAGTAGGCATATCCTGAAATTCAACAAATAATTCCGGTCTAAATGTAACGCCTTCTGGGACCAGAGGCGGAAATGGAGGCTCTCCATCACCAGCATCATCTGATTCAGCTACCCCTCCTGTTCCGGAGGATGGGGTTGGCATTGTAGGAGTGTCATCATCAGGTGGTACATCATGAAGAGAAGCAGGTTTAGCCATTGCGGCATGTGCACACCCCAATGTAGCTAAATATCCCGCAAGAAATACAAAACCGACGCCACTGCGGGCAAATTGGGCCATATTAAACTTGCTATTGCTGCCTTCAGGAGCACTATCTCCACCAGAAGACTGCGTATTTAAATTGCTTTTAGCCATAATAAAAACGGATAAAGGCTTATTATTATACTGATTAATTATAAAATGTCAAGTTTTTCTTCTATTTTACAGTATATACCATCGTTAGAATATTGATTTTTAAAGCCAAATATGATATAATTACTTGATAAATTAAAAAACTAACACTTAATATCATGAAAAATTTATTCAAAAACTTTATCGATTTACTATTTAACAAGCGCTTTGCATTCTTTGCAGGTCCTGAAGTTTCCAAAGGTCCCGCTGAGGACCAGGACGCTATTGCTGAGACAGCAGATGAGGTTTCAGACGAAGCCCAGTTAGAACAAGACTATGAAAACATGCGCGCAACTGCGGAACAGGCTATACGCGCCGAAGAAACACTTGCAGAAGAACAATTGAGTCGATTAGCTGAATCCTTCAGGGGTAATATGAATCAAGAGTTAAATAATGCTTTTGCTGTAGCAGAAACTGTTCGGGGCGGTATCGATAGCGATGAAATGTTTACACAAATACTAGAATCATTGGGCGTTGATAGTCCAGGAGCAGGGGTGGCTGAAATGGATAATCTTATTGCAGGAGTTCAAAGGGGATTCATTGAAGATGGTAATGCAGAAGGTTTATTAAGAGCAAATGATTATCTTGCAAACAAGGTTAACAGGTGGACAGGTAAGTTAAAGCATTATCAGGAATATAAAGCTACCGTAGAAAGCACTCCAGTGCCTGGCGATGATGCAGATGACAAAGTAAAAGGAAATTACAAAGGTTTGAGAGATAGATTACAGGAGCATCGAATAGAAACTGCAGAAAGATTTAACGGGCTCATGGATGCATTAGATTTCCATCAAACCTATTACGAAGGAAAATATCTTACTTAAAATA
Source organism: Patescibacteria group bacterium (assembly GCA_018813295.1). Classification (GTDB taxonomy): domain Bacteria; phylum Patescibacteriota; class Gracilibacteria; order UM-FILTER-43-11; family UM-FILTER-43-11; genus JAHJBZ01. The sequence goes on from JAHJBZ010000042.1 coordinate 22,763, forward strand.
GTTCACCAAAATAGTCATGCCCGAAACGCAGCCAAAAACCACTACCAAGCAGTATATCGAACAAGTCTACGCAGCTTTTAGCCATAAGAAAACCGATAAAGGCCTACTATTATAGTGAAATGCTTAATTTTGTCAAGCAAATCATCAATTTACACGTCAATTATAGCTCATTATAAACCCACAAATCTTGTTTTTACAAGCCAAATATGCTATAATATTATAATAGGATTTATTTTCAAATAATGAAAAAACAAACAAAAAATAATTCAAATATACTATTCAATAAGCGCTTTTTATTTTTTGCAGAAGGTGCCGAAGTGCAAAATCAAGAGCCAATTGAATCGGACGATGCTATTGCAGACACCTTAGATGCATCCGAAGAAGGGGATGAGCAAGAGGCTGAAAAAACTTATAAGCAGGCCATTATCCAAACACCACTAGGATCACTGGAGGAAATTCCACCTGCCTTTGAAGACCTAATAAATAATTTTGAATTCCATGCAATTTTTGATATATACGAAAGTGAAATTGGTTGGGATATACAGCATTATGGACAGGGGGGCGAAGTAGAACTAATGTCTGGGGATGAAATTAAGAATGAGCTATGTGCTTTTGAATTAAATTTTGACTACGACACACCGCTGCCTTTAAGTACTTATATATGGTATGCAATTGACAATGCGCAAAGACAATTTATTCTAAATAATGATTTAGAAGGTTTAATAGCATTCCAAAATTATGTAAATAATTACACAGAAGAAATGCAAAAAAATATTGGAATTTTTCAAAATGCTAATTCACAAACTGGTTCACAATACGAAAGGGCAACGCGCAGAAAGGCACGTGAAATAATGAATAATCATGCAAACCTCCTTAAAACCATAAAAACCCTTCAAGTATATCACCCAAATTACGAATATATAACTTAATTACTTATGCCAGTACAAGCAAAAACCACTACCAAACAATATATCGAACAAGTCTACGCAGCATTTAATAAGCACTGCGAAGAGGTTCACGCTGAAACTGTAAAAAAACTGAGAGCCACTGCGCCTGATGACAAAGAAGCCAGAAAAAAGATTTTAGAGGATCAAAAAAAAGAACTAAACGAAACTTTAGCCGAATTAAAAGCAGTTCTTCATGCAAAAACAAAAGAAACACGTGAAAGAATGGAGAAAATTGAAAAACAAAGAATGGAGAAGGAGTTTGATTTAGAAGAGCAGCTTGCAAGTATTTAAACTAAAGGGCTTATGAACTTAAGAGCGGAAGGGCCCATCAGCCCATAAGTTCTTCAGTAAATTTAAATAAAACGGATTTAAAATTAATAACCTTTCCATTCTCAATAATAACGCCATCAGTTTCTAAGCGGCGGATTTTTTCTTTTACGCCCAAGCCATAACCTCCAATCCTCCCATCCGAATTAACCACCTTATAACAAGGATATTTATCCGGATAGGGGTTTTTGTTGAGCAGTTGGCCAACAAATCTATACCCTTTTATTCCCATAGCATGCGCAATTTCCTTATATGTCGTAACTTTCCCTTTGGGGATTTGGAGTAGGAGCTGTTGGAGTTTATTTTTATAATCGGACATTGAAAATTGAGATTTGAGATTTGTTTGGAAATTGAAAAATTGGACATTGAGATTTGTTTGGAAATTGAAAAATTGGACATTGAGATTTGTTTGGGATTTGGAAATTGGACATTGGGATTTGTTTTAATTATACTGTTTTTGAACTAAAAATAAAAAAACGTGATCTATCTCCAAATCTTTGGAATTGTTGGTGTAGTAGTGGTCCTAATCCTGTTGCTGTGGTGGTATATTCGCGCAAGACGAAATCTGGAAAGGTCACTGAATATGGTCTTTTTAAAGATATCCGTACCGATCAGAGACTCCAAGGAAGACCGCGAAAGGGAAAGTGAGCAATTTTCATCCGGTAAAACACACAAAGAGGTAAATGATGTAATGACGCACCTTGTAGAGGCTCTGCATTCCGTTTACTGCAGTGATTATGTTCGCATTATTACCGGGCAGGACTTCTTTTCACTCGAATATGTAATTCTGGAAGGGGAATTGCAGTTTTTTGTTGTATGCCCGCGAAACCTGAAATCCCAAATGGAAAAACAGATTACAGCGTTTTATCCTGATGTATTTATTGAAACAACAGAGGATTACAACATTTTCAGGCAGGGTTATAAGGCTACGGGCATGTACATCAAGCTGAATAAAGCCTATATGTATCCCATTAAAACATATCAGTTTATGGGGTCAGATCCTTTTAATAATATTACAAATGCAATGTCCAAAATCGCTGCCGATGAAGGGCTTGCTATTCAGGTTATGCTTCGGCCATTAACTGATGGTTGGCAAAAGAAAGGACGTGAAACTGCGAGGGATCTATTTCTGGGTAAAAAACCTAAAACATTTTTCCAAAAAGTTAATGTTTTTGGATGGATTGCTACCTGGATTAGAATTTTAACCCAAGGGGCAGACAGCGAAAAATTTACGGAAAATGTTGATACAAATACAGGCTCTACCCGTACAACTCCGTTAATGGATGAGCAGGTAAAACTGATGGAAACCAAGAACGTAAAAGTTGGATTTGAATCGGTTATCCGCATTGTCGGCTCAGCAAAAACAATGTACCGCGCAAAACAGATGGTGGTTGAGACAAAAGAGGCTTTTGCCCAGTATAACGCGCCGAATAACAATGCATTTGAAAAAACCAAATACTTCTCCCGCAAGGCACTTCTTAAAGGCTTTATTCTGCGCGACATTAAACGCGGCTGGATAAAACGTTTTACGGATATCAGAAGAATGATTTTGTGTTCAGAGGAAGTTGCTTCTGTTTTCCACTTTCCGAATATCAAATACAACAAATCTCCTGTTATTAAATGGCAAAAGTTTAAAATCGCTGCCGGGCCTAATAATTTACCCTCAGAAGGACTGTTTTTGGGGAATAATGTTTACCGTGGTGAAACCCGCGCAGTAAATGTTAAACAGGATGATCGCCGCCGCCATTTCTACATAATTGGTAAATCCGGTACTGGTAAATCCACCATTTTAAAGAATATGATTAAGCAGGATATAACTAATCATGGCGTTTGCTTAATTGATCCGCATGGGGATTTGGTGGAAGGAGTAATTCCTCATATTCCCAGGCAGCGTGCGGATGATGTAGTGGTTTTTGACCCAGGTGATATGAGCCGTCCAATGGGGCTGAATATTCTTGAGGCTTATACTCAGGATGAAAAGGAATTTATGTCGCAGGAAGCCTTGGCTATTTTCATCAAAATGTTCGGTGAAGAAATTATGGGACCGCGTCTTCAGCACTACTTCCGCAACGGCTGTTTAACTCTTATGGAAGATGATGAAGAGGGGGCAACACTTATCGATTTACCTCGCTTATTTACGGATGAATCATGGCAAAGATATAAGGTAAATAAAGTAAAAAATCCGGTGGTTAGATCTTTCTGGGAGAAGGAAATGGCCGCAACAGGAGCCCGTGAAAAACAGGAAATGATCCCGTATTTCAGTGCAAAATTCGGCCCGTTTGTAACCAATGCCCAGATACGTAATATCATCGGCCAGACAAAATCCGGTTTTGATTTCAGAAAGGTGATGGATGAAGGAAGAATTCTATTATGCAATCTTTCCAAAGGTAAGATGGGCGACCTGAACGCACAGCTTCTTGGTATGGTAATGGTTGCAAAACTGCAGATGGCCGCCATGAGCCGCGTGGATATTCCGGAGGAGGAAAGGCTGGATTTCTATTTATATGTGGATGAATTCCAAAACTTCGTAACCGATTCCTTTGCATCCATCCTTTCCGAAGCTCGTAAATATCGCTTAAATCTTATAATCGCTCACCAATACATTTCCCAGATCACAAAGATGAGTGGGGGAGGGAAGGGGTCTCATGAGGACAATACAATTCGCGATGCCGTGTTTGGTAATGTGGGTTCTATGATGTGTTTTAAAATCGGTGCGCAGGACGCGGAATATATGGCAAAGGAATTTGCGCCTGTATTCAGTGAGCAGGATCTTATCAACATCGCCAATTACCAGGCCTACATTAAATTAAATATCGACAACGCAACTTCCCGAGGATTCTCCATGGCCACAGTTTACGACCCAAGCAAAGGAGACGTGCAGGCAGCTGAGGCATACAGACAGCTCTCCCGCCTTAAATACGCCCGTGAAAAGGATTTTGTAGAACGTGAAATTTATCGCCGTGTTGGTACAGCAGCCATACAAAAAATGGCAGGTGCCGGCACACCAGCCCCTACACCGCCTGCTGGCACTCCTCCAGCCGCACCTCCTCCTGTTCAGCCTCAGGCGCCAGCGGAGCAATAAATTAAATAATAAAAAATCCTGTACGGACTCGATATCTCGCGTCCGTACAGGATTTAAATATATTCAATTTCATCCCTCTTATTATTCCTCTGACGATGCATCTGCCGCCGCTGACTCTGTTGTCGGTGGCGTTCCACCAGCCCCCCCCGCCGCTGCATCGCGCTCTGCAGCATTAGCTGTTCGGTCAGCTGCTGCAGTCTGCTTTTTGTCTTCTGCTTCTCTTCTTCTGTCAGTTTTCACACCCTCCCTATATATCTGTTTAAATGTACTTTTAATTTCAATTGCTTCTCTATCACTAAATCCAGAATTATCTACCCAATTCTCAAAAGTTCTGCCTCCATCCATTTCCATTAATCTATCAAGTGATACACCAGTCATACCAGCCGCCTCAGGAACCCTTTTTCCAGTAACCAGATTCATAAACTCTTTACGCTGGCCAGGTGAATTTTTGAATTCTTGAGATGTTCTGTTAAGCTGGTTATAGTCTGCGGCACTGGCAGGACGAGTATACTTTAAACCGGCCTCTTCCAGCTGCCTTGCGATATCAAGTTTTGTACCGTATTCTTTTGCATAAGAGCCGAACTTAAAGTTACCCTGAGGATCAACCATAGGCATAATAGGCGCCCAATATGGCGATTTACCAAGCCATTTAGCCGTACGTTTACCGTAGTCATCAATTTGATTTGTAACACTGCTAACAATCGGCATTTTACCAAGAACGGCAAATACCCCCATCCACAGTATCGCAAGCGTAATTAATAGCCATATAAATTCCTGAATACTATCCATACCCATCAAAAGTGATTTGATCTTAAACATTTTTGCGGTAATTGTTACACCTCCGCCGCCTTCTGTTTCAGAAAGAATAGTATCAAATCCAGTTAGTGATTGCCCTGCGGAAACCATTAGGAATGCCACGGAGAACACCGCTCCAACCTTGGCAGGCACAAAAGCCCAGTTTGCAAATTCCTTTATGCTGAACTTATCTCCAATTTCCTGCGAGAATTTCTCACTGAACATCATCAAAACTAAAAATGGCGAAAAGGCCACAAAAATCCACAGCATTGCCATACGTATAATCAGCGCGATAAATAGTGCGAGAAGCGCAATAGTATAAGCCACCTGAAGCACCAGAGACATAACAATAGCAACCGAAAGCTGAACAATGCCATCACCAGTATTACTTGCTGTTACCAGATTTTGTATACGCGCCATTCCAAAAGTCAGATAAATAACACTGGTATTTTTGTTGTATTTAAATAAATCAATATTATCCCAGCAAAATGTTGTTACACCTTCAATGCCCTCTTTGTCCGAAGGCTGTAACCCCTCATTGAGTTCACCAGTTTCCTGATTGTATACTGTGTCATAT